>CAYMZW010000057.1:0-22171 GCA_964395005.1 uncultured Rivularia sp. | reverse complement strand
TTTTATTTGAAGAAAGAGGAGTAACTTCTATTAAAGGTAAAGGTGAAATGCAAACCTATTGGCTCAAAGGTAAAAAAGCATAAATCAGAAATAATTGCATAAACCGAAAACACTTATCCCTAAATAAAAGTATCAGATGAAAACAAGGAAAAAAAATGATTATTGTTACTCAATCCGGAACCCCTGAAGTTGAAATTGAGCGCATTATTAAAGAATTGAGTGTTTATGATGGAACTGTTGAAAAAATTGTTGGTAAAGAAAAGGTTGTAATTGGTTTAGTTACCGATACTTCTGATCTTAATAAGAGCTATATTCAACAAATTAGCCCTTTTATCGAAGATGTTTTTCGAGTTGAACAGCCTTTCAAACGAGCTTCTTTGGAATATCGTAACGGGGAACATTCTGATGTTGTCGTACAAACTCCTAACGGTGCGGTAACTTTCGGTGAAAATCATCCTTTAGTTGTTGTGGCTGGCCCTTGCTCGGTGGAAAATGAAGAGATGATTGTCGAAACTGCGAAAGTCGTAAAAGCTACTGGCGCTCAGTTTCTTAGAGGTGGTGCTTACAAGCCTCGTAGCTCGCCTTATGCTTTCCAGGGACATGGTGAAAGCGCTTTGCATTTATTAGCTAAGGCTCGCGAAGTTACTGGTTTGGGAATTATCACGGAAGTAATGGATACCGCAGATTTAGATAAAGTAGCGGAAATTGCTGATGTAGTACAAATTGGTGCTAGAAATATGCAAAACTTCTCGCTGTTAAAGAAAGCTGGTGCTGCTGGTAAGCCAATTTTACTAAAACGCGGAATGTCTGCAACTATTGAAGAATGGTTGATGGCTGCTGAATATATCTTATCTACTGGCAACAATGACGTGATTTTATGCGAGCGGGGAATTCGCAGTTTTGATAAAAAATACACTCGCAATGTGTTGGATTTATCGATTGTTCCAGTATTGCGAACTTTGACTCATCTACCAATTATGATAGATCCCAGTCATGCTACTGGTTACTCGAAATTTGTGCCGACAATGGCTAAAGCGGCGATCGCTGCTGGTACAGATTCCTTAATGATTGAAGTTCATCCCAATCCTGCAAAAGCTCTTTCGGATGGGCCACAATCTTTGACTCCAGGAAATTTCGTTGACTTGATGCGAGAATTGAAGCCTTTATCGGAATACTTTTCACGTGGTGATTCTAATTTACTAAATTCGAGTTTTGTTGCCGAAAGTGGAATTAAAGTTGGTGTTTGATGAAAGATAGAATTAATATTTAGGGTTTGTACTAAGTGCTTTTTGATTCCGACATTGCACATTATAAAACTATTTAAGGAAGAAAGGAACTTGGTTTTTCAAAAAACTAAGTTCCTTTGTTGTTATGAATATAGTGCAAGACGGTTCAAGATAAGGGAGATCCGAAGAATAAAATACCCAACCGTTTCACATATATATTGGTAAAACCGTTGATTTTTGAGTGGTTAGATATTTTATTACTTGGAAGTGCCTAAGAGGAATTGTAGAGCGATAGCGTTCACGTAGTGTGCCCCAAGGCATAACCCAACAAAACATTGATAATTTTAGGTGATGTGCTATCGGATATGCTATTTTCCTCCGGGAGACGCTTCCTTCCTCCACTACGACTTACCCCTCTTCCACCCACTATTTTAATCGGGCAACCCTGCATAGTGAATACGATCAAATCACCTTTACCTATTAATAATTAAGGCTGAAGAAAATAAACTATCGTTTCCTTCAAACTCTCATCCAAGGAATAAGATTATGCACTTTATTTCCTATGAATTTTTAGGTTTTTGTACAATTATTTTTACCTTAAGTATTTTTCTTAAAAAACGAGTCTCCACTTACAAGTATTTAATATTGTTTGCGTGTATATTATTTTACTCATCAACTGGCTTTAATTATTTGGGTTTATTAGCAACTAGTACAATAATTAACTACTTTATTCTCAAAAGAATTACAAAGAGTAAAAGTAAAAAAAGATTTCTCGTATTTGGCTTAGTAATCAATGTAACTTATCTAGGTTTTTTTAAGTATTACGAGTTTTTTGGCTTGTACAATTTATTAGAAGCGATACAGTTACAATCTAGTTTGACAGCTTTAGACAAAATTATTTTACCTCTAGGTATTTCTTTCTATACCTTCAGAATAATTTCTCATTTGATTGACTGTTATCGAAATCAACAGCAATGTCCTAGTTTTTTAGATTATGCTTTATACGTCAGCTATTTTCCTCAAATGATTTCGGGCCCGATTGCCAGAGCAAACGAATTTTATACTCAACTCAACAGCCGCCAAAAATATCAATATCAAATTGAAACTGTAATTACTCTAATTATTTCTGGATTATTTAAATTGTATGTTTTATCCAGTTTCTTATATGAAATTAAAATCACGCAAGAACCTTTTGATTTACCAGGGCAATTTTCTAGTTTTGACCTGATTTTATCAGCACTTGCTTATTCTTGCTATATTTATGTTAATTTTAGTGGCTATTCTGATTTAGCTAATGCCATTTCTAGTTTATTAGGATTCAAGCCGATTCAAAACTTTAATATGCCTTATTGTGCTAAGAGCTTACAAGAATTTTGGCGCAGATGGCATATTAGTTTATCTGAATGGTTACGAGATTATTTATATATCCCATTAGGTGGCGGCAAAAAGGGTCAACCTAGAAAATATCTCAACTTACTTTTAACAATGATTATTGGTGGATTTTGGCATGGTGCTAGTCTCAATTTTATAATCTGGGGTGGACTTCATGGATTAGGATTAATTATTAATCATTTATGGAAAGATTATTGCCGCACAATTCAAATATCTTCTAGTTCTGCAATCTCCCGGCCAAAAACTAGTTTTCAAAAAATAATCTATAGCCTAACACAATTTTGTTATTTGATTTACACCTTTAGTTTTGTGACTCTATGCTGGATATTCTTTGAATGCGAAACTTATGATAATGCGATTCTTTTTTTTCAAGTAATTTTTAATTTTAATTCGGGAGTTTCTGTGATGAAATTTAACTTTTGGCAACTTTATGTAGTCTTCTTCATCGTTTTCTTAATGAACTTTGCTGGAGATAAAATAAGCAAATTTTTCAGCAAATTTCTATCAAATAAACCTGCTGTATTACAAGCAATATTAATTGCGGCGTTATTACAAGTAATTTTTAAGTTAGGACCAGATACAGTTCCACATTTTATTTACCGTAACTTCTAGGAGGAGCATTATGAAACACTTCAGATTTCTACTAATGATTAGTTTGGTTACTGTCTTTTTAGCAGCATTCAATTATGCTTTAGTTCTTAAAAGCTTTGGCTTTAATCAAAATGACGTAATTGACAACGGATCTCATAAAAGTGAAACAGGATTTTGGGAAAATATTAAACAAATTAATTCTGAGGATACTAATAAACAGACATCGAAAAATACCTCGCGAGTCCAAGAGCCGACTCAAGATTCAACAGAAATGACAAACCAAGAAAAACCTCTGACCAGTTTTCTATTAGCTGGTGATTCAATCATGTACACTTTCGCAGTTGAATTTACGAATGCAGCAACAAAATCTGACTTTAAGTTTGACAAAATAGAACGTCAATATAAAAATTCTACTGGGTTAAATAGAATTGATTCTTTTGATTGGTATAAAGAAACTACCAAACTAATTGATAAGCATAACCCAGATGCAATGCTAGTGATTTTTGGTGGGAATGATGACCAAGCTATCAAAGATAAGAATGGTAAATATCAAACTGAATTAACACCCAAATGGAAATCAGCTTACCAACAGCGAGTTGAAGAATACGCAAACTTATTAAGTGAATCTTCTGTAAGAAAGATATATTGGATTGGTCATCCAATCACTAACAAACCTCGTTACAAAAAATTCTTCAAGATTTTTAATAAAATCTATCAAAAAGTTGCACAGGATCACCCCAAAATAGAATTTGTTGATAATTGGGATACGTTTGCCGACGATAACGGTAATTTTAAACCAATTATTGCTGATAGCTCTGGTAATAAAAAACGGGTTAGACAAAGGGATGGTGTTCATTTAGAACATCATGGAGCAAAAATTATTGTTGATAAGCTTATAAATAAAATGGATGAAGATGGTGTTCTACAACCAAAAATAGAGCCAGAAAAGCCAGACACAAATATAAAACAGCAACAACAGCCTCCCATTCAAGAGTTTAGTGCAATATTTAATAATTACTGTCCTCCACCAGAGGAACAAAACAGCTACATGAGACTAGAACAAACAGGAAGAAAAAATAAATTAGATAATCCGCTCTATAGACTTTGCTTATATGCAGAAGGGCAGCTCCAAGGTTCTTATGATGCAGTTACAGGACGGGCAGTTACTCAGAAAAATAATCGCAATCAACCAGGAACAGGAGCACCTTTACCAGATGGTAAATATCGAGTTGCAAATCAGATTATGCCAGGTCTTGTTCCAGAAGCAGGCAAACTTTTCTTGTCGGTATTTCCAACATTTAATACAGCTCGCGGAAATTTTGGTATTCACTATGACCCTTCATTTGAAAAAAATAACGGGCATGATGGTACAGGAGGTTGCGTTGCATTAACAAAAGAATCTGATTTAGACGAGGTAATTGAATTTTGGGAAAAGTATAAACCCCAATACTTTTTTGTCGAAATCGATTCACGAAGTAAGACGACATAAACACGTCCTAGTAATGCGTCCAGCTAAAATTACCGGGTGAGGACAGGGGAAGCAGGGGGGAGAATATTCTTTCATATGGACTGCCTCCTGACTTCTTCCTTCTAAATTCTTTTATCTTCAAAAAATAAGTCAGTATCACCGACAAATAATTTCCGTAAAATACATAAATCAGGGAGTCAAAATAATGTTGAAAAAGTTCATAACTAATGGATTAATTTTAGCTTCCACTTTAGGTATATCTGCATCTTTTGTGAATCAGACACAAACACCCGTGCAGGCTCAAACTATAGATTATGGCTATGTATGTACTAAAGGTACAGGCATAAATCTATTAACTGATTCTGGTAAAGTTATTGAAACAATTCCTAGGAATGCGCGGGTTTCAATCAAAGGTTACAGTGATAAGCATCCCAATTGGTTAAAAGTTTCTTATGCAGAAATCAGTGGTTGGGTATATAAAGATTACATTTATATTTGGTATGATTCTCAATCCTGTCCGTATTGATACATAGTGCATGACGCTAATATCAAGTTTTTTCGTTTTGTTTTACAATTTTTGGTCTTTGTCACGCACCCTACAAATAAATTTTTCTCTAAATTGCATAAATACTATTTCCTAACCCCTATAAGAAGTTAAAGAACGTAATTGGAATAATTATTATGCAATTTGACACGAATTCCTACACCACAAGCGGCGGTATATTTATATCCCGTACTGTTAAAAATACTTCTATCGATTCTGCTATTGATGAAGTTTTGATGCGTCTTGATTCTCAACGTGGTGCTTTATTAGCTAGTAGTTATGAATATCCCGGACGTTATAAGAGATGGGCTATCGGTTTTGTCAATCCTCCTTTGGAAATATCTACGAGAGACAGAACTTTTAAAATTACTGCTCACAACGAAAGAGGTTTGATTTTACTGGGTTATTTGGAAGAATTATTTTTAGATAAGCCTTATATTGAAGAGATTAATATAGCTGATAACTACATTTCGGGTTCCATTAAACCGAGCGATCGCCTTTTTTCTGAAGAAGAGCGCAGCAGACAGCCTTCTGTATTCAGCGTTATCCGAGAAATCATCTCTGCATTTTTTAGCCCTTTGGATGAAAATTTAGGTCTTTACGGTGCATTAGGTTACGATTTGGTATTCCAATTTGAACAAATGCCCAAGCAGTTGGAAAGAGAAGACGATCAAAGAGATTTAGTTTTATATTTACCGGATGAGCTATTGGTTGTTGACTACCATTTACAAAAAGCTTTTCGGATGCAGTATGATTTTGTAACTAAAAACGGTAGCACTAGAGATTTACCTCGCAAAGGTGAAAAAATTGATTATAGAGGAAAACGTCTCAACGTAAATCAAGGTTCGGATCATGCACCGGGAGAATATCAACAACAGGTTATTAAAGCTTTAGATTACTTCCGACGCGGGGATTTATTTGAAGTTGTTCCTTCTCAATGCTTTTCTGAAACTTGCGAAAAATCTCCTACAGAATTATTCCGCACCTTAATGAAAATTAATCCTAGCCCCTATGGATTCATCTTTAATATGGGTGGAGAGTATTTAATCGGTGCATCTCCAGAAATGTTTGTCAGAGTTGAAGGTAGACGTGTAGAAACTTGTCCCATTAGCGGCACAATTAGAAGAGGAAAAACTGCTATTGATGATGCGGTGCAAATTCAAAAGCTGCTTAATTCTCGTAAAGATGAATCAGAGTTGACTATGTGTACCGATGTCGATCGCAACGATAAATCGCGAATTTGCGAACCCGGTAGTGTAAGAGTTATCGGCCGTCGTCAAATTGAAATGTACAGCCATCTGATTCATACAGTCGATCATGTGGAAGGTGTATTAAAACCCGAAGCTGACGCTTTAGATGCATTTTTGACTCATTTATGGGCAGTTACCGTCACCGGAGCGCCAAAACGTTCGGCAATGCAGTTTTTAGAGCAAAACGAACGCAGTGCCAGACGTTGGTATGGTGGAGCGGTAGGAGGTTTTAATTTTAGAGGTGGTTTAAATACAGGTTTAATTTTACGAACAATTCGACTCCAAGATTCAATTGCTCAAGTAAGAGTTGGTGCCACAGTTTTATATGATTCCGATCCAGAAGCAGAAGCACAAGAAACTTTAACTAAAGGTGGTGCTTTATTCCAAGCTTTGAATAGAGCCAGTAATCAAGAAGTTTTACCAATATCAGATGCCATCAAAGAAGCCAAACCAGCAGCAGGGAAAAAAGTTTTACTAATAGACTACGAAGATTCATTCGTGCATACCCTTGCTAACTACATTCGTCAAACAGGTGCCGCAGTCACAACATTACGACATGGTTTTCCCGAATCCGTATTTGACGAGCAAAAGCCAGATTTAGTTGTACTTTCACCAGGGCCAGGAAAACCCAGCGACTTTAATTTAGAAAGTGCGATCGCCGCTTGCAAAAAACGTGAAATCCCCATATTCGGCGTATGTTTAGGCTTGCAGGGAATAGTTGAAGCCCACGGTGGAAAATTGGGAGTTTTAGATTATCCCCAACACGGTAAAACATCTTTAGTAAATGTAGTAGATAAAAATTCCGTTGCTTTCAAAGACTTACCAGATTCCTTTGAAGTTGGAAGATATCATTCCTTGCACGCTTTACAAGAGAATTTACCCAACGAACTAAAAATTACAGCCATATCCGCAGACGGAATAGTAATGGGAATCGAACATAAAACCTTACCAATAGCCGCAGTACAGTTCCATCCCGAATCCATCATGACATTAGTTGGTGATACAGGGCTAACTATTATTACCAACATAGTACGTGAATTTACCTGTTCCGCAAAGGGAGTAGTTTTGGCAAGTTGAAGTGGATAAGTGGGTGTGCAAAATTATTTGTGTCATTGCGAGCGACAGCGTTAGCGGAGCGTGTCCGTCAGGACATAGCAATCTCAAAGTGTTGCGATGAGCCGCACCTTTGAGGTGAATGCTTCGTTTCACTCCGTTCCACTCGCAATGACAAATCCACAATTAATTTTGCCTAAGTACTTAATGGGTAATAGGTAATGGGTAATAGGGAGAATTAATAATTTCCCTCCTTATTACTCCTAACTCCTAACTCCTCACTCCTCACCTTTGACCTTTAACCTTTAACCTTTGAATGCATAATTTCAAATCCCCTCCCCCTATAAAAACAATAGCAATCCCCAATCCCCCATGCCCCATGCCCCATGCCCAATTACCAATTTTCAAAAATGATTAAAAATTTCAAATTATTGTTTCTTGTTTCTTCTAGCTTCTGTTTTCTTTTAACAACTCCTGTTAAAGCAGAAGAAATTCAGGTAGAAGAAAATTCTGGGATGAGTCAGGTGACGAATGTCAATCAATTAAGCGATGTGCAACCAACAGATTGGGCTTTTCAAGCTTTGCAGTCTTTGGTTGAGCGGTATGGCTGTATTGCTGGATATCCGAATGGCACTTTTGGCGGCAATCGAGATATGACTCGTTATGAATTCGCTGCGGGGCTTAATGCTTGTTTAGATAGAGTTAATGAATTGATTGCAGCAGCTACTACTGATACGGTTAGTAGGGAAGATTTAGAAGTTTTGCAGAGATTGCAATCAAATTTTGCTGCTGAATTAGCAACTTTACGCGGTAGAGTAGATAATTTAGAAGCACGTAGCGCGGAGTTGGAAGCCAATCAATTTTCAACTACTACTAAGTTGAGGGGACAAGCAATTTTTGCTGTTAACGGTGGTGGTTTTAGTGGAGACAGTATTATTGATGCTGCGGGAACAACAGTTGCTAACGACGATCCCAATACTACAATGATATTCAGGGCTGGCATAGATTTAGATACCAGCTTTAATAAAACCGACTTATTAAAAATTCGTTTGGAAACCGGAAGCGGTATATTAGGGCCAAACGGGCAACCCGACGGTGGTAGAGATAATGTAGCAGGTTTCTTGGAACCATCTTTCGGAAGTGCTTTAGACTATTCTATCAATCCCCCTACAGATAGAGATATTGAGTTATCCAGACTTTATTACACTTTTAAGCCCAGTCAAGATATAGCAGTTACCATCGGGCCAAATATGCGTGCTGCGGATTTTTTAGACTTTAATAGTTATGCCAAACTCAGCTTCCGCGACTTTAGTACTCAAGCCTTTGTAAATAACTATGTAATGTTCCCCATTGAATTTCCTAGTGCTGGTGCAGTAATTGACTGGAAGCCAAAGCGGGGACCTTTTGCTGTTAGGGCTGCCTATACCGCAACAGATGCAGCAAATCCCGGCGATGAAGGAATAATTATCGGTAATGCACCTTTCATTAATGTACTGTACGACGCTCCTAACCCTAATATTCCCAATGCTCCCAGTGGAGGAGGGCGCGGTTTATTTGGGGATAATTATCAAGGTGTAGTAGAAGTTGAATTTTCCCCTTCCAGAGATTTAGCTTTGCGTTTGCAGTATAGCGGTGGAGAAGTATTTGATAACCGTTTTAACGCAATTGGAGCCAATTTAGAATTTACCGTTGCTAAGAAACTGGGTATATTTGGACGCTATGGTTACAGTAATTATGACAATACTAGATTTGGCGATATTAGTCCTAATTATTGGATGGCTGGAGTTGCATTTAGAGACTTGTTTACTAGAGGTGCTTTAGCTGGTGTAGCAGTTGGACAGCCTTTTATTGCAAGCGAAATCGGCAATTCAACACAGACAAATTACGAAGCATTTTACAACTATCCAATTAGTAGAAACGTGCAAATTACACCAACATTGCAAATAATTGAAAACGCCGCGAATCAAGACGCTAACGGCACGATTTATACCGGAACGTTGCGGACTACTTTTTCTTTTTAGTTAAGAGTTAGGAGTTAGGAGTTAGGAGTTAGGAGTTAAGAGTTAGGAGTTAAGAGTTAATTTAACCTCCTAGCTCAAACCTTAAACCTTTAACCTTTGACCTTTGACCTTTAACCTTAAACCTTAAACCTTTAACCTTCGACCTTTAACCTTAAACCTTTAACCTTTGACCTAAATAGATGATTCAAACTCAACCAACTTTATCGAAAAATTGGTCTGCGATTTTGCAGCAATTACTTAATGGTGAATCTCTTGAAGTTTCTCAAGCTGCGGATTTAATGCAAGGTTGGCTTACCGAAAGTATTCATCCTTTGTATTCTGGTGCTATTCTGGCGGCTATTCAAGCTAAGGGGGTTTCTGTTGAGGAGTTGTTGGGAATGGTGGAGGTTTTACATTCTCAGTCTGTAAAACCTGCTCGTGAATTTATTATCGGCGATTTACCTTTTATTGATACTTGCGGCACTGGTGGTGACGGAGCTTCTACTTTTAATATTTCTACAGCAGTTGCTTTTGTAGTGGCTGCTTGTGGTGTGAAGGTTGCTAAACATGGAAATCGCTCGTCTTCCGGTAAAACTGGTTCTGCTGATGTTTTAGAAAAGTTAGGTGTTAATCTTCAAGCCGATACCCAAAAAGCTACTTCTGCTTTAGAAACTGTGGGAATGACCTTTTTATTTGCACACAATTGGCACCCCGCTCTCAAGAAAATTGCACCATTACGAAAAGCTCTCAAAGTTCGTACTGTATTTAATTTACTTGGCCCTTTACTCAATCCTCTCAAACCCACGGGACAAGTTATTGGCGTAAATAATCCGATTTTGATCGAAACCTTTGCTAAAGTTCTTTATCAGTTAGGAACTCGTCGCGGAATTGTACTCCACGGCAGGGAAAGATTAGACGAAGCTGGTTTGGGAGATAAAACTGATTTGGCATTATTATGCAACGGAGAAATACAGATAATGGAATTAGATCCTCAAGAATTAGGTATTACGCCAGCAACCATTAGCAGCATCAAAGGTGGGGAAGTTGCAGAAAATGCCAATATCCTAAAAGCCGTTTTGCAAGGTAAAGGTACTCAACAGCAGCAAGATGTTGTGGCTTTGAATGCTGCTTTAGCATTGTATGTGGGTGAAGCTGTTGCAGATAAAGGTGATTTTTCAAAGACTTTTGCTGATGCTGTGGTGATGGCTAAAGATGCGATGAAATATGGCGAACCTTGGCGGAAATTGGCAGAATTGGCGGCGTTTTTGAGGTAATGTGTTAAATCACCCGCAGTAGTAGTAGGTTGGGTTAGACGCACGACAATATGTGAAAATTAACGACTAATTGAAATTGCGTCGTAACCCAACATCAATCGGATTAATTCTCGATGAATTATCCAACATAAATTTTTGAATGAAGCGAGTTGTTTTTTGGGTGTTTAATATTGATTTTACGTTCATTATGTTGGATTACTCGCGCCCCGATTGCTCCGCTTACACGCAGTGAGAGCCAACTTACGGACTAATCTCCAGAAGATTTCTAACTGTTCCGGAGCCGGAATAATAGATATATCAACCTTTTTAACTATTCCGCCTCGGGAATAAATAAATGGCGATCGCCTTACTCATATGATGATTTTTTACTGAAATTAGTAGTAGGTTGGGTTAGACGCACGACAAGATATGAAAATTAACGAGTAATTGAAATTGCGTCGTAACCCAACATCAATCGGATTAATTCTCGATGAATTATCCAACATAAATTTTTGAATGAAGCGAGTTGTTTTTTGGGTGTTTAATATTGATTTTACGTTCATTATGTTGGATTACTCGCGCCCCGATTGCTCCGCTTACACGCAGTGAGAGCCAACTTACGGACTAATCTCCAGAAGATTTCTAACTGTTCCGGAGCCGGAATAATAGATATATCAACCTTTTTAACTATTCCGCCTCGGGAATAAATAAATGGCGATCGCCTTACTCATATGATGATTTTTTACAGATGTACATTCCCTATTCCCCCCAACCCTTTTTTAAATATTTTTGAAACATACTAAGTACGGATCGGCCATAAAAATTAAAAGCAAAGTATTTTAGCTATGTGATTTTTTCCTTATATTGTTATGAACTTCTAATAAAAGAAAATCAACTATACTTTACTTAAAATTTACAAAATAAAAACTAGTATAATTTATTGCTATTTTCAGTAACATTGTAATCTAAAATTAATTTAGGAATACTATTTTTTACTACGCTAACGATAAAAATAAGCGCAAAAAAGATAATTAATTGCATATTGTGATTGTAAATAAAAATATATGTATAGCAGTTTTTGTAGTAAAGTCATAAATAGATAAAATTACTATATTAACTAAGGATTGGGACGAATATCTACAATAATTGATTATAGTCAACGTAAAATGGCTGTATAAATCTTTTCGCTCTAACCTATTTAATACTAAATTCTATAGTTATAAGAATAATACAAGTATTTATCAGGATGAGAGTCTTGATGTTTTTTACTCATTATTAAACGTTGCCTTTGCTACTAGCTTAACTTGCATCTTAACCTTGTTAACTTGAGTTGTGTAATTGGGAAAAATATTACAGGCTGATATTGTGCTGCTTAATATGCTAATGGTTTAATTTGTTAATTTAATAATCAATTAATAATCAATAAATTAGACCATTATAAAAGCATAAAATTAACGTAAATTTTGCTAGTTTAGGCAGTTTAATTTTTGACAATAAAGAGGTTTAAGTAACATGGCAAATATTAATGGTACATCAGGTAGAGATCAGCTTGTCGGTACTCCGCTCGATGATTTAATCAAAGGTAAGGAAGGTAACGATAATATATTTGCTGGTGATGGTAATGACACTATTAAACTTGGTCGGGGTGACGATTTTGTACTTGCTGAAGGTGGTAATGATACGGTTCAAGGAGGAAGTGGAACCGATTTAATTTCAGGTGGAGATGGAGATGATTCGCTTCAGGGAGGTGCTGATAACGATAACTTAATTGGTGATGCTGGAGATGATACTATTCTCGGTGGAAAAGGGAATGACAATCTAGCTGGGGACGATATTGCTGGTTTGATTTCGGGGAATGATGTTCTCCGTGGAGGTGAAGGACAAGACAATTTAGCTGGTGGTCCGGGAGATGACCAAATATTCGGCGGAAGTGGTGAAGATTTCATGACGGGTAATGCCGGAGATGATGAAGTAAGAGGAGGTGCAGGTAATGACCAAGTATTCGGTGGTGAATCTGGAAACGATTCGGTATACGGTGGCGGTGGTGATGACCTAGTTTTTGGTGAATCCGGAAACGATGAAGTTTTTGGTGGTAATGGTAACGATATTTTATTTGGAACAACACCAGACCCTACTCAAGGGCTTGGTAGGGGTGAAGTTGATGTTTTAACTGGTGGTAATGGTAACGATACATTTGTTTTAGGTTCAGAACTTTTAGATGGCGTATCGGCTGTTTTCTATAATGATGGCGATACTTCGAGTGCTGGAACTAATGATTATGCGGTAATTACAGACTTTCAGAATAACGATATTATCCAGTTAATTGGTTCTGAAAGCGATTATTCTCTTGGTGCATCGACGGAGGGTTTACAGTCGGGAACGGGTATATTTTTGAACGATGGTGACAGCCCAGAATTAATTGGGATTGTTGCAGATATCTCTGTCGATAATTTGAGTTTAGATAACGCGAATCAGTTTAATTTTGTTTGATTATCAACTGTAAAAGTTGTCTAAAAACACTTGTAGAGCAGTCTTTAGACAACTTTTGTCTAAGAGCGGGGAATACAATTTTCCGGTTGTGTTGAGATTCTAAAGTATGGTTTCATAAAGTAGTATTCATTTGTCAATTAAATCATGAAGCTGTTTAAATCGATTGTATTAGGTTCAGTTTTGTCTGCAACAGGAATTTTGAGTGCGAATTATCTTGAAGATGCTGCTTTAGCTGGAGGTAGAATAGACTACTACTATAAGCGCTCAAGGAAATGTATTACTCGCGAAGAAATAATCAAAGCTCAAAACACTTGGGGTAATGCGATTGTTGCTATCGGCGAGGCAAGCCAGAATGGAGGAGACTTTGAAGGATTAGCAGAAGAAACTGTTGACGATCTATATGCTTATGATGAGGGTAATGTTTTATTTAAACCAACCCTAGCATCTGAACAGCAGTTCCGTTTAACAGAAGAAGATGCTTTATCCTACTTTGTTGGAGGTGATATCCCAGAAGATAAAGGGTTTGCCCTTCAGCCTTGGAGTAACGTCCGATTTGAAAACGCATCATTTAGTCTGAATTGCAAAACTGCTTTAGCTATGGGAAATTACTATTTCACCGATGCTGCAACTGGTGAAGAAACTAAAGTCGAGTTTAGCTTTGGATATATCAGAGATAAGGATGGAAAGCTGTTGATAATTCTACAAGACTCCTCTTTACCATTCAATCCAGAAGAATAAGTGGATTTTACGATTTATCTAGCGGTAAAGTCAGAATTTTGAATTGATTAACAGCGTTGCTCAATCAAAGTACAAATCGCTTCATAACTTAAAGTCTAGCTAAATGTTTGTCCGAAGCAAAGCCGCGTTCGCGTTTCGGACATTTTCTTATACAAAAAAATACTTAAAATAAATATAGGGCTTACGCAACAATAACGGAAAGTGTAATGTTATAGACATTGAGATCCCCCCAACCCCCCTTTTTAAGGGGGGCTTTGCATATTTTTCTTTCGCATATTAAGTGGTAAAAGCGATTAATTTTCGTTTGGCTATGCATAATCAAATAAGTTTCCACCTACTTATAGTATAGAGAAACCATGTCTATGCTATTAATTCTGATGGGTTGATAAGACTCTTCGTAGGTTTCTCAAAGATGAGTGCAATCGCAATCATTACCTTTTGAGATGTTTATTTTTATGAAAAGATCGGCAAACAAACGAAACCGGGGTGTAATTCTTACTTTAAAAGGCTGGAATAAGCTCCAATCTGTAATTCAAGATAATTCACCTAGCAAATTGACTTTGGAAGAACTTAGCGAGAATACTTGCTTATCTGGGAATACTATCTGTAAAATACAGGGACGTTCGGAACCCGTGGATAAAAGGTCGCTACTGTGTATTTTTGATTACTTTAATTTAGAGCTATCTGAATCAGATTATATTAAACCTCTACTAAAAACCGACAATTTAGAAGCACAACGCGCTAATTCAAAGCACGACTGGGGAGAAGCACCAGATACATCTGTATTTTACGGTCGCTCAAAGGAACTGATGCAGTTAGAATACTGGGTATTAGTAGAACGGTGTCGTTTGGTCACAATATTAGGATTCGGTGGCATTGGTAAAAGTACTTTGGCTGTAAGGTTAGCACTGCAAATTCAAAGTGAATTTGATGTAATTGTGTGGCGAGATTTGCAAAATGCACCATCAGTAGAAGATACACTGACAAACGTATTACAATTTTTACTGTATGCTCTACGAAAAGAAATTGTCATACCCCAAAGTTTTGATGAACAATTATCGAAGTTGATGGAATGCTTGAAAAATGAACACTGTCTGTTAATTCTGGACAATGTTGAAACAATTTTTTCTAGCAACTCTCAAGCTGGGCAATATCGTCAGGGTTATCAAGGTTACGCTCAATTATTTAAACGTATTGGGGAAGTACCCCATAAAAGCTGCCTTATACTAACTTCTAGAGAAAAACCAAGAGAAATAATACCTTTGGAAGGCGAGAGAACAAAAGTGAAATCTATGCAGCTTTTGGGATTGAATAGTCGCGAAGGAAGCGAAATATTTCAACAAAAAGGGGATTTTACGGGTACCGAACATGAATGGCAGATGTTGATCGAGCATTACGCGGGTAATCCCTTAGCTTTGAAAATTGTAGCAGCAAAAACCCAAGAACTTTTCAACGGTAGGATTATTAATGTTTTAGATTATGTGCAGCGAGGAGAATTAATTTTTGAAGATATTCGCGATTTGTTGGAGCATCAGTTTCAACGTTTATCGATAATTGAAGAGAACATAATATACTGGTTGGCAATTAACCGAGAACCAATGTTTTTAACTCAAATAAGCGCTGATATCACCATATTTGCTTGCAAGCGTTATTTACCGCAGGCAATTACATCGTTGTTACAAAGATCGTTAATTGAAAAAAAGGGCGAATGTTTCTTTCTCCAACCAGTAGTGATGGAATATGCCATACAGCTACTGATTGAACGAGTTTTTCAAGAAATACTAGCACAAAATCCTGAATGCTTAAAATTGTTTAAAAGCCATGCTTTAATTAAGCAAACATCCAAAGACTATATTCGAGAAACGCAAGAGCAGCGAATTTTACAGCCGCTATTAGAACAATTATTAATAGAATTAGGCTCTGTGAAAAAACTTGAAGCTTTATTTAGAAATTTATTAGAGCAGTTAAGATTTAGAAGCGCAATAGCATCGGGTTATGCTGCGGGGAATATTCTAAATTTACTAGCGCGTTTGCAAGTAGATTTACGAGAGTATGATTTATCAAACCTGATTATTTGGCAAGCACATTTTTAGTTAAAAATCTATTATCTGTCGGCTCATACCCACGCCCGTATGCTATAAAAATAGTGGTAGGTTGGGTTAGACGCACGACAATATGTGAAAATTAACGAGTAATTAAAATTGCGTCGTAACCCAACATCAATACTACGGTTATGATTTTTAACTACCCGCAAATAATTCTTGTGGTACGGGCATCCCTGCCCGTTTCTGGTAAGGGAATATTAAATTGTTATTTTTTCAAAACTATGATGGTGCGTTGCTACAGTTATGATTTTTAACTGTTCGGCAATTGGATTAAATTTTTTTAAATGCTGACAACCAGATGTTGGGTTACGACGCAATTTCAATTTATAGTTAAAATCCATTATTGTTCGTGCGTCTAACCCAACCTACATTCTACAGTTATGATTTTTAACTGTTCGGCAATTGGATTAAATTTTTTTAAATGCTGACAACCAGATGTTGGGTTACGACGCAATTTCAATTTATAGTTAAAATCCATTATTGTTCGTGCGTCTAACCCAACCTACATTCTTTAATCCCCAATCAAATTCAAATATCACAAATACAAAACTTCATGTTCGTAATCATCGGCTATGGGTTCTGTTTTCCATACCAATCCTTCTTCTTCTTCACCTAAAGCGACATCTACATAAAGTCTTTCTACGGGTTTCTTTGCTTGGGCTTGGTTGCCGTCGAATGGCTGTAAGTCTTCTGTCAATAACATTAATTTTACGCCGATGGGAATCATTTCTCCTACGGTGGCACGTCGTAATTCAAAGCGCCAAATTCTTTGGGAAATATTACCTTTAGGCTGCACTGATAAACTATATTCTAAACCGTCTATTGTAATTTGTTTAATTAAAGTTGGTTGTTGTGCTGGTGCTGCTCCTCTAGCGCCTTCTAAATTTAATTGTAAATCTAAACTTGACCAACCAAATGTTTGAGCTAATTCGGATACTCCGTTTTGCATCCATTGACGAATCGACCATTGTTTTGGCATTCCCTGACGTTGTTCGTATAGTGCCTGTCTCCAAGCTCCATGCTCTAATAGCGCTCCCCATAAACCAAAAGCTATTTCTTGACGGGGGTTAATTATTTGTGAGTTTCCTAAACGAGTTATTAAATTTTCTGCTTGGGTTGTAGATAATTCCGCTAGCGGAACAGTTTCATTTTTAGTAATTTCTTCGGGACACAGTTGACGCGATATCCATAATATGCTCAAGTTGGAAATTAAATCTTCTTTATCTAAACAGTAAGTGCGATCGCCTGCATCATAATTTCCTTTATTTTTTAAATTCACTTGGGATGTATAACCCCAAATTCTGATATATCCTTCTTCTAAATTTACCTGTACTGCTGCATAATAATCGGCGCTCCATTTGGGGATGTCTACCCATTCTTGGGGAACTCGTAATTCGGAAATATCAAAAGCTTCGCTGGGAATCAAAACCAATTTTTTACCGTTAAAAGAAATCCCTGTTCCGTTGGTGGCTTCCCAAATGCTTGGTAAGGTTGCTGAGTTAGGAAATACTTTTGCGTCTGCGGCGTATTCTTCTTTTAACCAAGGTAAAAATGTTTTTAAACTTAAGCGGTTAAGATAAGCCATCCAACGACGATTGTCTGTAGAAAAGGCTTGGCTTTGCTCCCAAATTTTGGTTTGTTGCTCTTGGGGAATTTCCAACCATAAGTTTGTAGGATTGTTTAAAGTCAGCGTTTCTAAGTCAATCATGATTGTGGGCTTCCTCTTAAAAATAATAAGATTAGTGTAATAACGGTTTATTTCATTCAATTTAAGTCATTCTAGCTTTTGAGGTTTGTAGTAGTTTTGCAGCCACTCCTCTAAAACTGTACTCATATAATCTAGTACCGACGAGTCTAAAGAAATATGCATGGATTCTTTTGTCCAGGTTGCCAATTTAATTAATAGTTGCTCTTTGTATTTACTTAGTTTACGAGAAACAGTGTATTGCTTCACACCGATTTTCTTGGCTATTTCTGATTGCTTTAAATCTCCCTGGTAATAATACTTTATAATATTTTGTCCTTGCTCATCTAGTTCTGATATAGCAGCAATTAAGACATCGCTAATTTTAGACTGCTGCGATTTTCTTTCTTGAATCTCTTCTTGAACTTCAATTTCCGAAAGTAAGGAATCTTGCCTGAGTTGCGGTAAAATATCTTGAAATTCTCCTCCATTGTCTCCCGTGGTTGCATTCAAGGAAGTCATGTTGGGATAAAGATAAGCTCGTATAGATGAAGCACAAGCCTTGAGCCATATTTCTATGGTTTCTCCTTTGCATTCGGGTCCTGATTGCGATAAAGTAAGACGTTCTTTATTATAAAGTTTTGCGATACTTTCCCATACAGCATCATCAGGTCTTGCTAGTTTGCGAGTTCCTTTTTCTTTGCGGGGGGCATACATTGCCTGATAACATTTCCAAGCAAGTACGTAATTTTCTATAGCTCGATTTAATCCGGCATTTTCTAAAGATTCCACCAACCGTTTTTGAGTTACTTTCCGCAACAGTCGCCAATCTGTGGAAATATCAACTTCTTTTTGCTGGCGTAGCAATTCTTTTAATTCGCTGCTAAATATGGCGCTGGCGTAATTTTTGATATTAAAACCCATATCGGGCTTAAAGCCTTGCAATACTTTATCAGTTTTGGTGGCGATCGCTTGGAAGCAATCCGATAAAGTATATTGTCCCGAAGAGAAATGAGTTGCTGTTTTATTAGCAGCCCAATAGCAAACTTCCTGTAAGTAAGCCGATAAATGTCCGCTGGCTAAATTTTGGGTTTGAGAAAGCCATTCTTTGTACCAGTAAGATACCCAAAAATCTTCAGATTCTGACTTTGATAATGTCTGCTGACGATTGGTAATATTTCGCCGCAATCTGGCATCGGTAGCCCAACCAATCGCTCTATCTGCATCAAATTGCAGAAAGGTTGCAAATAATTCGGTGATTCCTTGACGAGAACGCATAAACTTTACTATTCACGAGTGCATTATTACATCATATATACAGGAATCTACAGTAGTAAATGCATTTTTCCACTGCAACTTCCTTAATGTTGGAATATCTTAAAATTCACTAGTGATGAATCATTACTAAGTTGTTACGAAACAATCAATTTTGTCAATACTTCTGAATGGGTAAATTTAAAATGCATAATCGATCGGATGCTTCCCCCATATAATAGATAGGAGAATTTATTGTAAGAGTTGTAAATAGCAAATGCTTAAACTTGCTTTAATTATTAACGATAGTTAGTCCCGAATGCTTTCAGATATAAATCCAATTGATAAATATTCTTCCCCACTTCTTCTCGATTGCGAATTATCTTTAAATTAATGCAAGATTTTAGAAATGTACGTCAGCCAAGGATATTAAATCGTCAAAGCAAAGTTATAGAAAAGTTAAATCGATCGCGATGAACGATATTACCGGATCTTTGGCGTATGTACTATCTATAATTCAAGTTATGTAATCATAAATGGATCTATTGAATTTATTAGCACTTACGCAGTGATAATTGTACCGGAGCGTGTTCCAGACATTCTAGATCCCCCCAACCCCCCGTATTATTGTGGGGCTTGCGTAAGTCCTATTTATATTAAAATTTTGCAAAATATACTGAAAAACTAGTTTATATGTAATTGCGGTTTAAGTGGTAAGTTTCCCAAAAGAAGAATATTATTGGAGGTTGAACAATTATGGCTGTGGGTATAGGTTCTAGCGATTCAAGTTATACATTAAAATCGGGTGAAGCTAAACTTTGGCTGTTATTGGTGGGTGTCAACGATTATCAAGATATTGGTTTACCTTCTTTACGTTATCCAGCTTTGGATTGTCAGGGTTTGGAAGAGTCATTAATTAAAGCTACTGAAGGTTTTCCTAATAAAGAAATTGTCGTACATCACGATTTTGGCTCAAAAAAACCTAATTTAAAGAATATTCGCGAGAGTTTAAAAAAAATTGTTTTGTATTCTCGACCTGACGACTCGATAATGCTATACTTTTCCGGACATGGGATGTTAGATCCGACTACTCAAGAAGCCGTATTATGTTTTTCCGATACCAATCAAAATAATTTATTAAAAACTGGTTTACCGATGCAGGAATTGGTAGAAATGTTGAGTAAAAGTCCTGCAAAACAACAGTTATTATGTTTAGATACCTGTCATAGCGGTGATATGGCATTATTAGGCTCCGGTGGTAGCGCTAGAGATGCAGAAACACCCGTGAGCAATTCCACCCCGCAATTAATGAGCGTGTTGAGACAGCGAGCTTCTCAAAGCAAGGGATTTTGTGCTTTACTAAGTTGCGATCGCGGACAAAAATCTTGGGAATTTCCTGAGTTAGGGCATGGAGTATTCACTTATTATTTAATGCAAGGTTTGTCGGGAGAAGCTGCCGATAACAGCGGATTTATTGATGCTGACGGCTTATATAAATATGTTTATCGTCAAACAGTACAGTATATTGATAAATTAAATCATCAAGTACGTTTAATTAATCAGCAAAAACTAAATCGTGGAGACACCAAACTTTATCCAGAATATCCATTACAAACTCCTAAAAGAATTGTTGAAGGTGTAGGAGAATTAATAGTTGGATATAAGCCCAAGAAAGAAAAGCTTCAAACTAAATTAAGACGTGCTTTAGTCGTTGATGGGCTATTAAATAGAGATGCGAGCAACAAGTTAAGTCGATTGCTGGCTGGTGCTGGTGGTTTTCAAGTCGAATGTTTTCATCAACAAAATAAAAATTGGTCGAATATTAAAGGAGAAATTCAACAATTTATCCAAACCACCGAGGAATTAAAAGCGCAAAATGATGTAGGGAGAATTAATCATATATCCACCTGCTTGCTGTATTTACGGGGTTGCGTTAAGGAAACAGAAGATGGAGAAGGCAGATTAATTTTAGGTGATGGAATATATTTGAGTCGCAGTTATTTTAGAAAAATATTGCGTCAAGCTCAAAAAACACAGCAAATAGTAATATTAAATTTAGTAAGCCCAGATTCGGATCTTTCTACCGCCCAAAATTGGATCGAAGATTTACAATGCTCTGCCGAATACGGGCAATGTTTAATATTTGCTCAAACATCCTTCGAGAAATCGGAAATCTTTTGTCAAACTTTAGTACAAAGTCTTGCTGCTGCAAATCCTCAACTTGGATTACCAGTTGCTAAATGGATTACTCAACTACAAAAGCTGTTACAAGACAAAGATATTAATTTAAAGACTTGGTTTTCCGGCACCCAAGCCATAATTGATATTTTACCAGGTGGTATCAACGAGGTATTTCCAGAAATTAGCCAAGTTAAAATTTCAGAAAAACCCATTACTAAAATTGCAACATCATTATCAACTCCACAGAATACACAAAATTTAGTTTTAACAACCGAAACTTACGCTCAATTAGAAACACTGCTCAAACATTCAGTAGGAATAATTGCACCAACAATATTGCAACAAACTATTAAAAAATCGACAAATAACCAAGACTTAATCGAAAAACTTACAGAATATTTACCACTACAGCAAAAAACGAATTTTAAAAATAAAGCACAAGCAATCTTAGAATCTTCAGATATAGCCATGCAACCCCAGCTTGCTAAATCGCCAACAGCTTTAAAAAAAAAGCAGAGCATCGAAGATAATTTTATCAAAAAATGCGAACGCGACTTAATTTATTTAATTGGCCCGATAGCAAACTTTATTGTTGAAGAAACATTGCAATCCAATTCGCAAATTTCCACAACAGAATTTGTCGATAGATTATCACAAAGCATTCCCGACTCCGGAATAGCTGAAGAATTTAAAAAACGTATGATGGGAAGATAGTTGTTAGTTGTTAGTTGTTAGTGGTTAGTTGTTAGTGGTTAGCTCCGTAGGTTGGGTTAAGCGCGACTGCAACCCAACACCCGAGTTGGGAATGCGCTACGCTTCCCAAATTTGAGATAAAACAGTTCTCACTACGAACCTTTTTACAGCACAAGCAATAACAACCATCAACTATCAACTATCAACTATCAACTATCAACTATCAACTATCAACTATCAACTATCAAC
>CAYMZW010000056.1:0-22230 GCA_964395005.1 uncultured Rivularia sp. | reverse complement strand
ACCTTTAACCTTTAACCTTTAACCTTTAACCTTTAACCTTTGACCTTTAACCTTTGACCTGATTTAATCATGAAATTTGGCGTTGTTGTTTTCCCTGGTTCTAATTGCGATCGCGATGTTGCTTACGTGACGCGAGATATTCTCAAGCAACCAACTCGCATGGTTTGGCATCAAGATACCGATATTTCTGATATTGATGTGGTAATTCTCCCCGGTGGTTTTAGCTATGGTGATTATCTTCGCTGTGGGGCGATCGCTCGTTTTTCAACCATAATGTCTTCTGTTATCGAGCATGCACAGCAAGGTAAGTTTGTCTTGGGTATCTGCAATGGTTTTCAGGTATTAACTGAGTCGGGATTGTTGCCGGGTGCTTTAATTAGAAATCGAGATTTGCATTTTATCTGCGATAGGGTAGCGCTAAAGGTTGAGCGTAACGATCTTGTTTGGACGCAAGGTTATCAAAGCTGCGAAAAAATAATTTTACCTGTGGCTCACGGTGAAGGGAAGTTTTATGCAGATGAGAAAACTTTGGCTGAATTGGAAAATAATAATCAAGTTGTATTTCGCTACGAAGGTGAAAATCCAAACGGTTCGTTAAGAGATATTGCAGGTATTTGCAATCGTGACGGTAATGTGCTGGGAATGATGCCGCATCCTGAGAGGGCTTCCGATGCAATGTTAGGTAGTACTGATGGGTTGAAGTTGTTTGAGGGGTTGTTGGAAAGTGTTTTGGTGGGGGTGTAAGAGTGAGGAGTTAGGAGTTAAGAGTTAGGAATTAGGAGTTGGAATTTGAAAATTAAATCGAGATTAACTTTGTGTGTTCCCCTTCCCCAACCTGCAAAAGTAATCATGACTCTCCTTATAAATCCAAGTAAATTCCCATAATAATCATGTGATAATTTTAAAAGTTATTGCATCGTTAGATTATTCATGAGCAAGTCAGTTGTAATTAATCTAGGAAATAGCGATCTGTATGCAGGATGCGAACAGGTAACGGCTCAATTGTGGATTTCAGGTCATCCTCTCCCAGAACAATTTGTTGGCTCATTACCACCAGCACCACATTTGGTGGAATTGTATCAGCGATGGCAATCGATGTATGAGAGTTTTTATAATGGTCTAACTTTCCGTTCGCTATCCCTTGAAGATGATGAAATAGAAATCGACGAAAATCATGTAACTAATATTTCAGATGTTAGCTTTGATAATTTATCGAAGCATTTACGATTGAGTATCAATACTTGGCTTAATTGTACGGAATTTTTGAATATTGAATGTAAATTACGTTCTGCATTAAATCCTTCAGAAGAAATCCAGGTAATTATTGAAACTAGCGATTTATGGCTGCGACGCATACCTTGGTGTTGGTGGGATTTTCTCAATGATTATCCCCAAGCCGAAATAGCTCTTTTTAGACCGGAGTATAGAAGAACTAATGTCTTTCCTCAGTCAAGATTAACTAAAAATCAAGTCAGAATTTTAGCTGTTATTGGTAACAGTATTGGTATTGATTTGGAGGCAGAAAAAACGTTTCTGCAAAACTTACAAGAAAGTGAAGTCAAGTTTCTTGTTCAACCGTCACGTCACGAATTAAACAGATATCTTTGGGAATCCCCAGGTTGGGATGTGCTGTTTTTTGCAGGTCATAGCGTAACTGAGAACGAAAAAGGCAGAATTTATATTAATGAAAATAAAACGAATAACAGTCTAACTCTCGAACAGTTAGAAGAAGCTCTCAAAGCTGCGATTGAAAATGGTTTGAAATTAGCAATATTTAATTCCTGCGATGGGTTGGGCCTAACTTCAGTACTGGAAAAATTAAGTATTTCTAGCACTATTGTGATGCGCGAGCCAGTACCAAATTTGGTAGCACAAGTTTTTTTTAAGTTTTTTTTAGAATTTTTTGCCGAGGAGAGAAATTCTTTATACATATCATTTCAAAAAGCACGCAGGCAGTTACAAGGATTTGAACATAAATTTCCCGGTGCTTCGTGTTTACCCGTGATTTTCCACAACCCAGCTTTAGAACCGCCCAATTGGATAACTTTGGGAGGAATACCACCTTGTCCTTATCGGGGATTATTTGCTTTTAGAGAAGAAGATGCAGACCTGTTTTTTGGAAGGGAGCAGGTTACTTACGATTTATTAAAAGCTGTAAAAAGCAAAACATTTGTGGCTGTAGTTGGTGCGAGCGGAAGTGGTAAATCAAGTGTGGTATTTGCTGGTTTAATTCCTCGGTTGCGACAAGATGATAGTACAAATTGGCAAATAATTTCTTTCCGTCCGGGTAATAAACCCTTTGAAGCATTAGCAATTGCTTTGTTACCTTTGTGTTTATCAATTAATTTTTTACAACATAATACAACCCACTCCGAACATGAGCGTCATTTACTCGAACAAGAACTAACTGCACGATTAGAACACGAACCTCAAGCATTACAAAAAATCGTTGAAGAATTTACTCTTCAAAATTCCAATACTCGTTTAGTATTAATCGCGGATCAGTTTGAAGAACTTTACACTCTTTGTTCTGAGTCAGAAACTCAACTTTTTTTAGATGTATTATTGGCTGCGGTTATTTTAGCTCCAGCTTTTACTTTAGTTATTACCCTAAGAGCCGACTTTTACGGTCATGCTTTATCTTACCGTCCATTCAGCGACGCTTTGCAGGGAGCCGTGCTTAATCTCGGCCCGATGAGTCAAGCAGAATTGCACTCAGCAATTGAAAAACCTGCAACAAAAATGAAAGTCAAGCTTGAGCATGGGTTATCAAATAGATTAATTGATGATGTATGGGGTGAATTAGGAAATTTACCGCTACTGGAATTTGCTTTAACTCAGTTATGGGAAAGACATGACAACGGTCAACTCGTAAGTAAAGCTTATACCGAAATTGGTTGCGTCGAAGGTGCTTTAGCTGAATATGGGGAGCAAATATATGCTCAACTTTCTGAATTTGACCGCGAAAGAGCAAAACGGATATTTATTCAATTAGTGCGTTTGTCAGAAGGTACCCAAGCTACTCGCAGGTTAGCAACTCGCTCTGAGGTAAATAATTGGGATTTGGTGACTCATTTAGCATCTGCTCGTTTGTTAGTCACAAATCGTAATGATTCTACTGGTGAAGAAACCGTAGAAATTGTTCATGAAGCTCTAATTAATAGTTGGGGACGCTTAGAACACTGGATACAGATTGATAGCGACTTTCGACGTTGGCAGGAACAGCTTAGAGCAGCAATATATCAATGGGAGAAAAGCGGTGAGGATAAAGGTGCATTGTTAAGAGGTGTACCTTTAGCAATAGCTCAAGATTGGCAGCAAAAACGCTCCGAAGAACTCAGTGAAAAAGAAAAAGATTTTATTCAACGTTCTCAATTACTTCGCGATCGCGAAATTGAAAATCAAAATCGCGGACGACGACTCACGATTACAGGGCTTAGTTTGGGCTTGACTTTAGCCTTGTCTTTAGCTGGGTATGCTCGATTCCAATGGCAAAATTCACTAATCAATGAGATTAAAGCTACCACGGCAAATTCTCAAGGATTACTTAACTCAGATCGAACTTTAGATGCTCTTGTAGAAGCAATTAAGGCAAAGCGAAAACTAGAACAAGTGCTTTGGGCAGATTCAAACACCCGCAACATGGTTGAATCTGCACTAACAGGAGCAGTGTATGGAGCGGTTGAATACAACCGCTTGTCAGGACATGAAGATTATGTTGGGGGAGTCGCTTTTAGCCCCGACGGTAAGAAAATTGCCTCTGCTTCTAATGACAATACAGTCAAACTCTGGGATAAAAATAGTAAGCTGCTTCAAACTTTGAAAGGACATAGTGGTGGGGTAATCGGAGTCGCTTTTAGCCCCGACGGTAAGAAAATTGCCTCTGCTTCTATTGACAATACAGTTAAACTCTGGGACACAAGTGGTAGACTGCTTCAGACTTTTAAAGGGCATATTGGTGGGGTAAATAAAGTGGCTTTTAGCCCCGACGGTAAGAAAATTGCCTCTGCTTCTATTGACAATACAGTTAAACTCTGGGACACAAGTGGTAAACTGCTTCAGACTTTTAAAGGGCATAGCAATCGGGTGAATGAAGTAGCTTTTAGTCCTGATGGTAAGATAATTGCTTCTGCTTCTATTGACCAAACAGTCAAACTCTGGAATACAGACGGTACGATAATTAATACCTTAAAAGGACATACTGCTAATGTAAATGCAGTAGCTTTTAGTCCTGATGGTACAACAATTGCCTCGGCTTCTTCCGATTACACAGCCAAGCTATGGAGTACTAAGAATGGGAGTTTGTTAAAAAGTTTTGCACTTCATGACGAAATAGTTACCTCTGTAAGTTTTAGTTCTAACGGCAAGTTCCTTGCTTCAGCGTCTTTTGATGAGACTATCAAATTATGGAATGTGAAGGGTGGCACTTTAGTTAAAACTATCAAAGTTCCTAAAAATAAATTTTTCAGCGTTAGATTTAGTCCTCTGCGCGATGGATTGTTTCAGGGTATTGGTGAAACAATCGCTGCGACTTCTACGAGCCAAGATATCAAACTTTTTAAATTAGACCATTATTTGCAGACAATTTTTACTACCAATGACCGTCGAATAATGAGAGTCGCTTACAGTCCGGATGGTATGATGATTGCTTCTGCTAATGATAATAACATTAAACTCTGGGAACCAGATGGAACCTTATTAAAAACAATTACGGCTCATAGTGATTTAATTCCAGGAATGGCTTTTAGCCCCATTAGCAAAACTTCTCAAGGGAATATTGTTCATAAAATTGCTTCGAGTTCTGCTGACAATATTATTAAAATTTGGCAGACGGATGGCACTTTGTTGCATACTATTAAAAGTCATAAAGATGAGATTTGGGGTATAACTTTTAGTCCCGACGGCAAGAAAATTGTCTCTGGTAGTTGGGACAAGACAGTCAAAATTTGGCAAATTGAGAATACAAACAAACCTATCCTGTTAAAAACCATTGAACATAAAGATAGAGTTTGGTCAGTAGCTTTTAGCCCTGATAGTAAGATAATTGCTTCCGTTCCTGAAGATAGTACTATAAAACTTTGGAAAACAGATGGTACTTTGCTGCATACCTTAAAAGGTCATAATGGAAATATTAACGCAGTAGCTTTTAGCCCCGATGGTAAGACAATCGCCTCAGTTTCTGACGATAAAACCGTAAAATTATGGAAAACGGATGGTACTTTGCTTCGCACTTTCAAGGGTCATAAAGATGTAGGTTCGGCAGTAGCTTTTAGCCCTGACGGTAAGATAATTGCTTCAGCTGCTGGAGACAACACTATCAAAATTTGGCAGCTAGATGGCACTTTGTTGCGTACTCTCGAAAGCCATAAAAGTATGATTGTTGGAGTAGCTTTTAGCCCTGACGGTAAGAAATTTGTTTCAGCATCTCTAGATAGAACTGCTATTGTGTGGGATTTAGAGCGTATTCTAAGTAATAATTCGTTAGTTCAAGGCTGCAATTGGGTACGCGATTATTTGAAAAACAATCCTAATGTTAGCGAGAGCGAGCGGAAGATGTGTGATGGGGTTGGGAATAGAAACTGAATTGGAAAATAATAATCAAGTTGTATTTCGCTACGATGGTGATAATCCTGACGGTTCGTTAAGAAATATTGCAAGTATTTGCAATCGTGACAGGAATGTGTGTGGGATGATGCTGCATCCGGAGAGCGCTTCCGACGCAATGTTAGGAAGTACTGATGGGTTGAAGTTGTTTGAGGGCTTAGATTTACATCTAAAATCAAATAGACGTTGCATTGCAGCGTCTTTAGATTACGATGAAATAAGATGTAAGTTTTTGTCATGGTAATAATTACAAAAAATATGGTATCAATTATGTTGAATTATGATTTCTAATTTGTAATTTAGTTAAGCGATACTAGTAATTAGTAATAATCTAATTTTTTAATCTTTTGATAGATTCCTGGGATAATAAACTTATTTTTCATGAGCAAGTCAGTTGTTATTAATCTGGGAAATAGCGATTTGTATGGAGGATGCGAGCATATAACGGTTCAACTATGGATTTCCAATCATCCCCTCCCAGAGCAATTTGTCGGCTCATTACCACCAGCACCGCACTTAGTGGAATTGTATCAGCGGTGGCAATTTATGTATCGGAGTTTTTACGATTGCCTAAATTTGCGATTCCGTTCGCTGTCGCTTGAAGATGATGAAATAGAAATTGACGAGAATGATATAACTAATATTTCAGATGTTAGCTTCAAGGAATTATCCGAGCATTTGCGATTAAATATTAATGCTTGGCTAAAATGTGAAGAATTCTTGAATATAGAACGTAAATTACGCTCTGCACTGAGTCGAGAAGAGGAAATACAGATAGTTATTGAAACTAGCGATTCATGGCTGCGAAGGATGCCTTGGTGTTGGTGGGATTTTCTTGATGATTATCCTTATTGTGAAATTGCTCTTTTTAAACCTGAGTATAGAAGAAATACTGTTGTTACACAGTCAAGACTGACTAAAAATAAAGTCAGAGTTTTGGCAGTTATAGGTAATAGTTTAGGTATTGATTTAGAAGCAGAAAGCATTTTTCTTGACAGTTTACAAGAGACAGAAGTTAAATTTTTAATTCAACCGTCACGTGAGGAATTTAATAGATATCTTTGGGATTCTCAAGGTTGGGACGTGCTTTTTTTTGCAGGTCACAGTCAAACTGAAGATGAAGCAGGAAAAATTTATATTAATGAAAATAAAACAAATAATAGCTTAACTTTAGAACAATTAAAAGAAGCTCTCAAAGAAGCAATTGGTAATGGTTTAACATTAGCAATATTTAATTCTTGTAATGGATTGGGACTAACTTCGGTACTCGAAGAATTAAATATTCCTACAACTATTGTCATGAGGGAGCCTGTACCAAATTTAGTAGCACAAGTTTTTTTTAAATTTTTCTTAGAATTTTTTGCTCAAGAAAGAAATTCTTTATACATTTCTTTTCAGAAAGCACGCAGGCAGTTGCAAGGGTTAGAAAATAAATTTCCTGGTGCTTCGTGTTTACCAGTTATTTTTCATAATCCAGCGCTAGAGCCGCCAAGCTGGTTAAGTTTGGGAGGAATGCCTCCTTGTCCTTATCGAGGATTATTTGCTTTCTCAGAAGCAGATGCAGACCTGTTTTTTGGACGGGAGCTGTTTTGTTTAAATTTACTAAAAGCTGTAAAAAGTAAAACATTTGTAGCTGTAGTTGGCCCTAGTGGAAGTGGTAAATCCAGCGTTGTATTTGCTGGTTTGATTCCGCAATTACGACAAGATGAGAATACAAATTGGGAAATAATTTCTTTTCGCCCTGGTAACAAACCCTTTGAAGCTTTGGCAAGTGCTTTATTACCTTTGTGCTTATCAATTAATTTTTTGCAGCATAATCCAGCTAACTTAGAGAATAATCTACGTTTGCTCAAAGAAGAATTAGCTGCAAGATTAGAGTGCGATGTTCAAGCTTTAAAAACAATTATTGCTGAGTTTATCGAGGAAAATCCCAACACTCGTTTAGCATTGATAGCGGATCAGTTTGAAGAACTTTATACACTTTGTCTTGAATCGGAAAGGCAAGGTTTTTTAGATTTATTATTGGTTGCTGTGAGTTTAGCTCCAAGTTTTAGTTTAGTTATTACCCTTAGAGCCGATTTTTACGGTCATGCTTTATCTTACCGTCCATTTAGTGACGCTTTGCAAGGAGCAGTGCTTAATCTTGCGCCAATGACTAAAGAAGAATTGTACTCAGCAATTGAAAAGCCTGCAACCAAAATGAAAGTAAAAATGGAGTTGGGGCTACCAAATAGATTAATTGATGATGTGTGGGGAGAATTAGGTAATTTACCGCTGCTAGAATTTGCTTTAACTCAGCTATGGGAAAAGCATCAAAACGGGCAGTTAATGCACGATGCTTATTCTGAAATTGGCTGTGTGGAAGGTGCTTTGGCTGAATATGCAGAGCGAATATATGCTGGGCTTTCCGAAATTGAAAGAGAAAGAGCCAAACGAATATTTATTCAGTTAGTGCGTTTGGAAGAAGGTACTCAAGCTACTCGCAGGTTAGCAACTCGCTCTCAAGTAAATAATTGGGATTTGGTAACTCATTTAGCATCTGCTCGTTTATTAGTCACAAACCGTAATGATTCCACTGGTGAAGAAACTGTAGAAATTGTTCATGAAGCTTTGATTAAAAGTTGGGGACGTTTAGAACATTGGATACAGGTTGATACTGACTTTCGACGCTGGCAAGAACAACTTAGAGCAGCAATATATCAATGGGAGAAAAGTGGTAAAGATAAAGATGCATTGTTGCGGGGTGTACCTTTAGCAATAGCTCAAGACTGGCAGCAAAAACGCTTTGAAGAACTTAGTGTCAATGAAAAAGAGTTTATTCAAACTTCTCAATTAGTTTGCGATCGCGAAATTGAAAATCAAAATCGCAAACGAAGAATTATCGTATTAGGGCTTAGTTTGGGCTTGATTTTAGCCTTGTTTTTAGCTGGGTTTGCTCGCTTCCAATGGCAGAATTCTTTAATAAATGAAATCAAAGCTGTTAGCGCTCATTCTCAAGGATTACTGAATTCAAATCAAACATTAGATGCTCTGCTAGAAGCAATTAAAGCAAAGCAAAAATTGAAAAAAGTAATTTGGGTAGATGCAGACACCCAAAAAACTGTTAGTTCGGCATTAAGACAAGCAGTAAACAGTGCAGTTGAATATAACCGCTTATCGGGGCATGAAGCTGATGTCGAAAATGTAGTTTTTAGCCCTAATGGTAAGTTAATTGCTACTACAAGTTGGGACAAAACAATCAAACTTTGGAACGCAAGCGGTAAAATGCTTCATAGCCTTGAAGGACATACTTCTGGTATTCAAGATGCAGCTTTTAGCCCCGACGGTGAGACAATTGCCACCGCTAGCTGGGATAAAACAGTTAAACTTTGGAATATAAATGGTAAGCTACTTCATACTTTTGAAGGACATACTTCCAACGTTTACGATGTTACTTTTAGTCCCGACGGAAAAATAATTGCTTCGGCTTCTAATGACAAAACAATTAAACTTTGGGATAGAAAAGGTACTTTAATTAAAACTTTGATAGGACATACTGCTCCCGTCAACGGAGTTGCATTTAGTCCCGACGGAAAAATAATTGCTTCTGCTTCAAACGATAAAACAATTAAACTTTGGAACATCGACGGTAAACTAATTAAAACGCTCAAAGGTCATCAAGAATTAGTTCACCAAGTCGTCTTTTCTCCCAACGGTAAAACAATAGCCAGCGCTTCTTTTGATAGTACCGTCAAACTCTGGGATGTTGAAAATGGCAATTTAATCCACACATTTACAGGTCATCAAGACCAAGTTAGAAGTGTTAGTTTCAGTCCTAACGGTAAGATAATTGCTTCTGCTTCAACTGATAGTACTATTAAGCTCTGGGATGTCGAAAATCGAACCTTATTGCAAACTATTAAAGGTCATGAAGATAGATTTTTCAGCGTTAGTTTTAATCCCGTAATTGACACAATAGCCGCAACTTCAACTAGCAAAGATGTGCAAATGTTTAGATTAGACCATCCTTTGCGAACAATTCTTAGAGGTCATAATTCTACTATCACCGGAGTTGCTTACAGTCCGGATGGTCAAATAATTGCTTCTGGAAGCGACGACAAAACCATTAAACTTTGGAAACCAGATGGAACCATTATAAGAACTCTTACAGGTCATCAAGGTCACGTTCACAACATTGCTTTTAGTCCTGAAGGTAATAAAATAGTTTCGGCTTCTGATGATAAAACCATTAAAATTTGGCAGCTAGATGGGACTTTATTACATACTCTTGAAGGACATTTTGGAGCGGTTTTGGGAGTAGCTTTTAGCCCTGACGGTAATAAAATTGCTTCGGGTTCTACTGATAGCACCATAAAAATTTGGCAACTAGAAGATAACAAAAAACCGATTTTGTTAAAAACCCTTGAATCTCATAATGAACCTGTAGTCGGAGTAGCTTTTAGCCCCGACGGAGAAAAAATTGCTTCAGCTTCCTTAGATAGCAGCATTAAACTTTGGAAAATTGATGGTACTTTATTGCATACCTTTGAAGGTCATAATAATGGAATTATTGCAGTTGCTTTTAGTCCAGATGGAGAAAAAATCGCCTCAGCTTCTTTAGATCAAACAGTAAAATTATGGAAGATAGACGGTACTTTACTTAACACCTTTGAAAGTAATGAAGCTTGGTTTCGAGGAATAGATTTTAGTCCCGACGGTACAAAAATTGCTGCTGCTTCTACAGATAAAACAATCAAAATTTGGCAACTAAACGGTAATTTATTACATACTCTTGAAGGGCATAAAGGTGGAGTTTGGATGTTAGCTTTTAGTCCCGACGGAAAGAAAATTGTTTCTACTTCTGAAGATAAAACTTTAATTGTATGGAATTTAGAACGTATTTTAAGTAAAGATTCCTTAGCTCACGGTTGTAATTGGGTGAGCGATTATTTAAAGAATAATTCTAATGTTAGTCAGAGCGAGCGGGTTATGTGTGATGGGGTTGGGAAAAATTAGGATAATCGAGTTATTAGAGGATGTTTTAAAAGTATACGGCGGTTAAAACCGCTACTACACAGGCTAAGTCCACGGAGGTGGACTGATATATTTTAAACCATCCTCTTAATTTAAAACTTTATTCTGAAAATCAAATCCTCTTACTATTCCTTGCTTTCTACTTTGTGTTCCCTCTTTCACATATTTATATTTAAAGATTTTATAAAGTAACAATATTAATATAATTTCTACGTCAAATAACGGTAGCGCTTGGGTAGCAATAAAGATTAGTTATTAAGTAGTTATTGCGGTGTAAAAAATAGGAGCTACTAGGATGAATAGTCTAGAATCGGGAAATAACGAGTTAGTTAATGTAGACTATAGTGATTTACTAGATAAGATTTTACAAATTTTAAAAAACCCACAGCATCGAAATTTATTTAAAATATCTCCCGACAAACAAAGATTATTAATTGGTATCAATAATGTTGCCAATCAAGTTATAAATTTACCAATAAATAGTCCTTTGGGTGCTTCTAGTAATAGTGCTAAGACTGCTACCGTTAATTTTACTCCTGGTTTTGCAGCAAAGTTTCCCCAACAAATTAAAGAAATTGAAGCTTGTTTGCAGCATTTATTAGTATCTCAAGTTGAGCGGCATTCATTATCTACTCAGCAGTTTGTAGAAAGTTTAACTACAGATTTAGAGAGTTTTAAAGGTAATAGTTCTAAATTAGATTTTAGCTATCCTTTCAGGGATTATAAAAATTTACAGAAACAGCGATTAACTGTATCGGGGAAGAGTGAAAAAGGAAAGGAGCTTTTACGATTTCACAAATTAACTATCAGCGTACAGAAAACCAAAGAATTTAGCGAGCAGTTACGAGCGGGTTTAGAAAAGTATATTAAAGCTGAATTTAGCGATAGAAGTGAAACAGAGCGGGAAGATTTAAGCTATATTTTAGATGATTTATATCAAGATAAAGATAAATCGGAATCTGATTTTTATAAACTTCGAGAAATTATTGATAGACAAACTTTAGGAAAGCTCAAAAAACAAGCACAAATAAATTATTTAGAGTTTCTTCAGGAGAATTTGCAGGTAGATACTGGAAATAATGCTCAAGCTGCGGTTTATTTGCAAGATACTATCAGACGTTTGCGTTTAATTGATGAGTATATTAACGATATCAATAAAGCAGATGGCGATTATTTGGTGAATTATGCAGGAGTTGACATAAATTACAGAGATATTTTTTCTCGCGGTGAAGCTTTTGATAGTTTACCGATTATTCCCAAAGTTGAAGGTTATTTAGGAGAAACGAAGGATGAAGATAAAGGAGAAATTCAGTTTATTTTCGGTTTGAAGCTGAAGTTTGATGGCAAAGTACAGGCTTATGGTGGTAAAAATGTCTTTGAATATTATCTTAATTTACTAAATCCAGATAGTAAAGAACATAAAGAAGAATTAAAGGATAATTTTAAGAAAAAGATTTTTGCGAGAAAAGTTTTACGAATCGTATTTTTATATTATCTAATGTTTGCCTATCGTCCAAATCCGGCAACGGATGATAGTAATCCAAACTGGGAATTAGAATACAATCCAATTCCGGGATTTGATGAAAAGGTAATACCAATTCTTAAAAGTGATGATGATGAAGCAAAGAGAAAATTGTTTAGAGGAATTCTCAAAGGTTTTGAAAAATATAATATCTATAATAAAGTTAAAATTCTCAAGCAATCTTTAAGCAATCTAATTCAATCAAAGCGGAATTTCCCTACTAGAGAATATCCTTTACACATTTCTGTTGGTAAACCTATTCTAGAAAAAGATATTGACGAGATATTTAAAAGTAATACATTTTTTAAACCTGTTTTGAGAGGTAATCCCAAACAACTGCTTAAATATATATCCATCGGTGAAGCGAATACTAAAACCAATACCATTTGCTCTCTCCCCGCTAAAATTACCGTCAGTGATATTCATTACGCTTCATCCGACGAGCAGCAAAGTTTCAATATGGAGTACGATATTAACAATGTTCGTGCTTTACCCATATTGTTTTTACCGTTTGAGGATAGCAGATGTCAGGATATTTATAAGAAGGATTTAAAAAAACGTAAATTAATTTTATTTCCTTACAGGTTAGAAGATAGTCAATTAAAATCCGATCAATTATTTGTTTACAATTTTACTTTTTCTTTGTTATCGTACATGAGTTTAAAAGTATTATTGCAAAAGCAAAAACCATTATTTATTCCGATTTTGAGATTGCATTTACATAACAAAGATGAAGATGCACCAATAGAAAAGTCGATAGTATCATTATCTAAATCATTATCTCACTTATTGAACGAAGAACATCGTTCTAATGCTCAAGGAGTTGATATTAGAAGTTTAAAATTTAAACTACCTAATGTATTTAGCTCGCTATATTCGGTGCTTCCTAAAAAGTTTAGTTTCAATGATGCGTCAGAATCTCCAAAAATATTAGATAAACTGGCAATTATTATAGTTTCAAGTCGGGAAAGCGATAGAAGTTGGAAAAGCTCTCAGAAAATTTCTAACGTTATGGGAGAAATATTAGGTTTTACCTGTCAAAATGGTGCTGTCAAAGTAAAACTGATCAAAACTTTTTCCGATAATTACCAACAACAACAGGTATTTAGTCATCCTACGGTAATAATTGATGAAGTTGCTAAACTCTATCAGAAAGGATATAGACGCTTTATCTACATTGCCAAGGCACCTTATACCAGTAGTTTATATATGACGCAAAAGGAAGAAGATGATGGTTTATTCTTCATGTCAAAACAAGTGATTCGGGCTTTTAAAGCCAAGCATGATAATATCAAAATTTATCCGATGTTTTTCGATAAATATTATGCTTGTAAGTTTCCAGGAACAATTGGAGTTGATTCTTTGTATATTCAAGATACTGTAGAATTAGCGAATATTGTAGACGATCCTAGTAAAAAATCTATGGTATTCTTCAACTTATTTAATGGTTTTAGAATTCCGAATGGTCCCGAACGAAATTATAATGGTGTAATTTCATACGCTACTTTTGCTAATATCTACAAAGGGATTTTAGATGATGAAGATATTTACCGGGGTTTAATTTTTAATGGTGATTTGAAAAATGAAATATTAAATATGTTGACTTTGTTTCATTTTTCACGTTACGAAAAAGCTAAGGAAATCAGCCTCAAATTAAATCCTTATGAAAATTTGATTGGTGATGAATCGGTAGGGGCACTTTCTTTATTTAATCATATGAGAGGAAAGTCGTTATTTAATTTGTTAGCGTTTTTAACAGAAGTGAAGAAGGTTTTGAATGTACGGACAGAATAATTCGTTTTGATCCCCCCTAACCCCCCTTAATAAAGGGGGGAATCGGAACCAAAGCCTCTTTTACTAAGGGGTAATTAGAGTCAAAGTCCCCCTTACCAAGGGGGATTTAGGGGGATCTGCATTCTAATTCCTCATTCCCCATTCCTTAATTATTAATATGTCATCTAAAATTTCGGAAGAGTTAGGGCGTTTATTTGAAGTTGGTTTCAATATTGGAATTTTAGCTTATATAAAAGAGAAACAAATCACAAACCGTTTTGGGAATTTGTATGTTGAGGAATTGCAGCAGTTAAAGTTTCCTCAAATGCTCAAGCGTATTGTTAGTCAAGTTATCAGTACTCTTGAAAGGGAGATGGTACAAAAGTGGAGTACGTTTTATCTACAAAAAGGTTTTTTATCTGGATTCAACTTTTTTGCTGAATATTTACAGTCTATGGGTTGGGATAAACCACGTCAAATCTGTAAGTTAGAGATTCTATATTATCAATGTCAATTTAGCGGTGATAACAGTATTGGCACTTATGAAGGTAAAAATAAAATAAGCTGGTTTCAAGAAGTTTTAAGTCAGTTAGGTAATTTTAATTCAGATGAAATTGAACGTATTAGCAAACAATATTTTTGGTTGGATTTAGATTTAGGTAAGAAAGGTGAGTTTGTCAATGCTGATACTTTAATTTTGCTAAAATATCGCAAACAGGTAAGAATTATCTGTGTAGATTTATCGGTATTTTCTATTAAATCAAATCAAGAAGTGACAAATCTTGATTTTGTAGAAATTTTAAGAAATCTGTTAGTTAAAGATATCAGTTATTTACGTTCCAAAAGTGTTTTTTCACAACTTCGTATTGATACACAATCTTTAGGTTTCGAGTTTAATGACGATTTAAAAAAATATTTTACTGCTTTTAAGTATAAGGATAAAGAAAGCGCTAAATTAATTCAAGCAGGTGGTTACGCTTATAGTTTTTATCACTTTCTTAAAAATAATAAGATAATTAATAATGAATCAATAATATTTAATGCGGTGGGATATAGCGATAGAGGTGTAAGTGCTATGTCTGTAAACCAGGAGAATTTAACTGTTTTAAAAAATTGCTATGAAATCTATACCCAAGATTCTAGTATTAAAGAGATTAATGAAGCTCGAAAACAGGTTTTATATCGTATCAGACGGAGTGCTTACAGCAGTTTTATTAAGGGAAAACAGTTTGTTGATGCTCTTTTAGATATTCCTCCGAATAATACAACTACTATCACTCATCAAGAGCGAATCGAAGGTTTTGTGAATTCTGTTGGTAATTCTCCAGCTTTGATGAATAAATTGGGATTAAGCGAAACTTTGGATTTACGAAATGCTCATGCAGAATTAATAAAAAAAGAGCTTCAAGGCGATTCTAATTATATCTTTTTGACGGGAAATCCTGGTATTGGTAAAACAACGGCGATCGCCAATTTTCTCAAAAGTCATGTTGATGATGGTTTTCTATTCTTTTATGTTAGCCCTCGCAAGCAAGTAAATTTAGATATTATCGAAAAGTTTAAAGATAAAAGTAAAGATAAAAATTCAGATAAATTATGCGATGACAGAATATTAGCTATTAACAGTCATAGTAATTTAATTAGCGATAATCAAGGGGAATATACGGTTCAGTATTTATCAAATCAGCATCAAGGAGATTTCAGATTACAGTCAGTACATTTTCGCGATAGTCGCAATGTAGAATTACGTTTGCAGCGTACTGATAGACTTAATAGAAAAGCAGAAGATACCATTCGAGAAGGTGAAAAAAACGGTAAAGGTGTATTAAATAGCATCTGTGAAGCAGTTTACACAGTTATAGATCGACAAAAATCGAATAATATTGTCGCTACAGCTTCAATTCAATCTCTGAAAAAAACAGCCGATGGTAACGATACTTTAAAGCATTTTGAGAAGATTTTTAGAAATGCTTATAACCAAAGAGAAGATATTGTTATACCCGAACGATTAAAAGCTATTTCCAGTAAAATCAAGCATTTATTTATTATGATTGATGAAATCACTGGCGATGATAGCGGTGTTGAATTTTTACACGGAATACATAAGATTTTATCTGACTATAAATTAACAGATGCTCAACATGGTTTTAACACCAAAGTCATAATTGCTGATGCTTCTATAGTCGATAAAAACGTTATCAAACAGCATCTTGCTGATAAAACAGCGGAACCAGATAAAATCTATTTTCGCAAAACTTCAGAAATTTCCGAACCTCTTTCAATCGAAAATTTTGTATTCAAAGATTTACCATCAACACTCATTAACGCTAATTCTTACCCAGCAAAAAGTTTGTCAATTACATATAAAGCTATAGTTGAATCTAGTAAATATGTAGAAAAGTTTCAGCTTCAAGATAAAAACAGTTTAACTAAAAGCTTACAAAAACAGATTCTCCAAGATATAGAAGCTTTATTGAATTCTCCCCAAGCCGAACAAATTATAGTTTACATTCAAGATAAACAAAGGCTAGGGGAATTAATTGAAAAAATAGAACAACAAACAGAGCAATTTAAACCCTTTGAAGATTATATCGAAATTCACGCCAATATATCCGAGTCAGAAAAAGAGCAAATTAATCAATGTAAAAATGATGTCAAAATTGTTTTTATGACAGCTTCCGGAAGTAGAGGTTTATCTTTTCCTAAAGCCAAACATATTTTAGTCGAAATTCCTGGGTTTGAAATTGAGAAAAACCTTATGGAAGTAATTCAGGTAATATATCGAGGGCGTGGAGACGATAAAATTGATAATCAAGATAAACAATTAATATTTTACTTAGCTCAAAAGTCAGTTTACTATCAAGATGACCTTGAAAATCAACAATTAGCCATCCAAGAAAGCGTATTATCTTTATTAAATATCCTATTAATTTTAAAAGCTTCCATCAACACCAGAATATTTGGTTATGGAAACATTGGTAGGGAAAAATTTATTATTGTTCCTATCGGTGGTAAATCAATATTTACTGCTAGTCAAACATTTTCTACTCGCATAGCAAATTTAATTAAACAATTAAAACAAGAGAAACGTAGAAATAGAAGCGATACTTTAGTAGAACAAGTTTATACAAATTTAGAACAATTATTAGGTACCGCACAATTTACCGTAAAAGATTCTGTATCTACTAACTATCTTGATTTATATAAAACCTTTAATCGCAGCTTTAGCAGAATTTGCAGTAATTTAGATCAATTATTAGACTTCGGCAATCTTGAATTAGCTTATATTAGCGGAAGCTTATTAGTAGTACCAATTCCTAAAAATACTTTAGAAGAAACATACCAAATGCGAGTGCTGGATATAGCCACCTACGCTAACGAACAATTATGGCAAAATATGCAAATAATTAGCCGTCGTAAATCTTATCCTGAAAATCTACGCTCTGCGATTAAAGATGCCATAGAATTAATTAACAAACTCAAAGAAGAAGTTGATAAAACTCAAAAACTAGAACAATTCAGCCAAAATTCAGATCAATATTATGCTTTACCATTATTTACATTTATAAGCGGTGAAATCCTCAAAGAATATTTTACCAACTTAATTGAAGAACCCGAAGACCAACGTTTTCGCGATATTCTCGCAACTTATATAAGATTACTTTATCCCGTTAATAATATTTTACCGATTGGTGACGGCTACAGAGAATTTCCCTTTGTACTTTTTAGAAGTTACAGCTTAGGAGAAATTAGAAAAAAGAGTTTTACAGATAAATATTTATTAACTTCTAATGAATTAAACGTATTGAATTTGATTCTTTCTAAAGAATAACCATTACTTATAAATTATGATTAGTTTTCGATTACAACCGCTAAACTAAAACAAAACCATTACCACTCTTTCCATACTCTCCACCGCTCCAAACTACCAAATTACCTGGGAAAAACTCCCCTTCGGACTTTGTTTTGGTTTTAGCCCACAAAGGTGGACTTTGTAGATGTAGCTCCATCCTTTAGGGTGTGAGCGATTGTAATTTGAAAACATACAGCACGGGAGCAGTTAAATGAAGTACATTTTTCTACTCCCTACTCCCTACTCCCTTATAACGATATGTTCTGTACCTCATGAAGATGAAATCCGCTGTATCTCTACATTATTGTTGTTAAATCAAATATGAATCCGGGTAAAACGTCTTCACCGGATAATGTTTTTGGGTTTTCTAATATTTCTACATCTTTACCTGGACGATAAATTTCAACTTGTTTTGCTTCTACATTAATTAACCAACCCAAACGAATTCCGTTTTCAATATATTCTTGCATTTTCTCCCGTATTTTCTTCAGCGAATCGCTAGAAGAAGGAAGTTCGATGACAAAATCGGGACATAGAGGTAAAAATTTTCGCCTTTGCTCTGCGCTTAAAGATTGCCACTTTTCTATAGTTATCCAAGAAGCATCGGGAGAACGATTTGCACCATTTGGTAATTTAAAACCAGTGGAAGAATCAAAAGCTTTACCTAAATTATTTTTACGACTCCAGCCTTGGAGTTGATATGCGATTTCAATATTGCGGTTTCCGGTTTCTCCCCCAGTTGGTGACATTATTAATAATTCCCCTGATGCTGTGCGTTCAAATTTCCATTCTTGATTTTTTTGACATAGTTGCCAAAATTGTTCGTCGGTTAGGTCGATTGTTAGTTGTAGGGTGGAGTTGGGATTGATTAGTGAAGTGTTCATTTTACGTTTTTATTTTAATTAAATAACCCAATTAATAACCCAAATATTTTTTAATTTTTATTTTACAATCTCTTTTATTAATTCAACTGCTGTTTTTGTAATGCCTCGTCTTCCACGTAACCTTCAGCCAAATTATTGCTATCACATCACCACCCGTTGTAACAATCGGGAGTTTCGCTTAACACGTTTGGAATGTCGTGAAGTCTTGCTTTATGCCATCAAAAAAGCGCTACAAAAGTATGATTTTAAACTCTATGCTTTGTGCATCATGAGCAACCATGTCCATTACTTGCTCGAACCAAAGCAACCAGAACATCTTCCCAAAATTATGCACTGGCTCAATTGGTACACAGCCATGTGCTTTAATCGAATGCTCAACCGTACAGGACATTTTTGGGAGAAGCGATACTATAGTACGGGGTTTCCTAATACAGATAAGCGACGGGCTTTAAATACCTTGCGATATATCCACGCAAACCCTAAAGCAGCACGGATGCAGCAAGGGTTTTTTTATAACTTTAGTAATTATGGAACTCACGATAGATTAACTAGTGACGGTATCACACAATGGCATCCGGCGTTTCTACAATTAGGCAGTACTTTAGAAGAGTGTGCAGCAAAGTATCGTAGATTTTGTCAGAAATATCGACCAAAGGCAAAGCCAGAGAAGCGTTGGGGCTGGGGAAGTCGTTTTTTACCGACGGTGACGAAGAGCAAAAAGTCAAAAAAATCTTCACCTGGACAGATGAGCCTACCTTGGGATAAGCAGAAAGTAACTGAAAGTACTGAGGTACATGAAGTAGCAGAAAAGTTTATTCAGGCTAACTGCTATAATCCCACGGTGCCAGGTATCGGATTTGGGAAACGTTGATTACTTCGTGAAAAAGGAGGTTGTAAGAAATGTTTACAAACTTTTGAAAGCTTTAAATGTTAGACTTTACAAGTCTTTTCGCGAGAGAAGAGAGAAACCATAAAATACCTTATTATTAAGGAATCCCCCCACTTCCCAAAACGTCTAACTTCGTAGGTGTAGATTAATATTGGCAAAACTACACCACCTGTTGGTGGTGCCTCCTCTGCTGGCTGAGCTTCACCATGAGTCATATCGGCTTGGGTTATTAATGTTGAAATGATTTTATCATAGGACAACCAATTTCCTTTTACACGCCAACCTGTGCGATCGCCAAACTTATTCAAATCCTCTCCACTTTCCTGGTAAATCTCCCCCTGAATGCTAATGCCAAATTTATTGTTACTATTTTGCACCCAGAGCCGATCTATTTCCATAAGAGTTTCACAGGGGAAATTCTTGCAAAGGTCGCTCCAATTTTTATAGTTTTCTGTAACCATGACCTGGTAAAAAATCCAAGCAGTTTCCTCGTCTGCTTCTTTCCACTGTTGTTGCTGCAAATAGCTTTCTAGTGCTTTACACAGCCCATCTTTTACCAAGTCATCTCTACATTTTCTTAATTCGGTTTCAAAAGCTTTATCGGCTTGTCGGTTATATTGAACTGCTAACATCTCAGAGAATCCTTGCCTGAATCGTTGAGGATTTTCCTTGTTGGCGAATTTCAAGCGAAAAATTTCTTGCCATTTTTCTGTACTTTCATTCTCTTTATTCCCCCACAACTGATGTAATATTTCATGAGCTTTCTGGTACAGGTTGTAGACTTTTGGTTCTTCAGGTAGTTGGATAGTGGGTATGATGCGGGGTAAGATGCGGGAGACTCGATAAACCCGTTTGGATTCGTCTGCTTCGGCACTGACTTCTATAAGTCCTAATTCAATTGCTCGTTCTAATTGTTCTTTATAGTCGGAAATGGAATTGCAAACTGCTTCTAATGCTTGTATGGGGACAGGAATTTTAAATACCAAACATTGATTAACTATTTCCTTAACAGAAGCATCTATTCGTAATTTAGGATCACCTTCTTTTAACCAAATAATCTTATCTTTCCAAAGTTCAGAACTTTCTTCATATTTACTGAGTTCTGAATCTACATTTTCTCCTAACAACACCTCATGATTTAACCATTCCAATAAACGAGGATTTCCATCAGCTAGTTCTAAAGCTCTTTCAACGATTAATTCCTTTTCATTATCATCTTTGCCATACTGAAAATTTTGTAATTTCTTCAGTTTCTTTTGTAAATCAGCTTTACGTAAACCTTCTAACGGTTGCTCGTAAAAGTTTTCTAAAATATCCGATTTAAAGTCATAGCGACAGGTAATAATAATCCGATGTCTAGTAATATTCTCTTGATTTTTAATTGCCCACACTAAAGCCTTCAAAACTGGGACAACATCAGATTTAAGAACATAGCCTTCATCACCAGGTTCTAAATTCCACTCAAAGTCATCAAATACTAGCACTAATTTGTTCAACTTACTTAATGCATCTTGCAATCGATATTTGAGTTCGTTGTTATCTTCTCTAAATGCTGCTCGTTCTTCTGGATTTTTAATCAAATTTGCTAGCTGATCGATCAAACTAGGTTCATCAATTTGTCGATACCAAACAATTTTTTTATGTTCAGATAATCGGTCACATAGTCGAGAAGCAATGGTACTTTTTCCCAATCCTCCCATTCCATGAATTAAAACCCCAATCTTGTCTTGCTGGAGATTTCTAAGTTCCCGCAGACAGTTTTGTAACTGGCGACGACGACCAATAAAAGTCACTCGGGTAGCAACTCGAACTTTTTCTTGAGAATCTAAAAACTTATTAGTAGCAGTAGGGAGAGGTGCAGGTTTACGTCCTGGTTCGTTCAACGCTGTAACTAATGCACCCGGTAGTTTTTTAGCTACATACAAGCGTAACAAATGCCAATCTCTAGCTCGGATTTCAATTAGTTTTTGGTAGGTTTGGGCAATTGCTTGTGGGAGTGTATCTCCTGCTGATAGAGAATTGTATAACTTTGCTGCGGCTTCTATAGCATCCGAATCTCGAACATTATTGCCCCAACTCAAAACGGCAGTTGCACCTTTTTTTAATAGTACTTCTGCCATTGAAGGAAGCGTACCTCTGTCCCTACGAAATCCAGTCCCACATCCTGAAAGGAAAATTATCTTTGGCATTCGAGTTCGCAGTTTTTGAGCAATCTCTTCTGCACTGCTGTATTCTGGATCTCCTAATTCTGTCTCAGTGATGAAACAATGTTTTTGCTTTTTATCTTCAAAAGTTGCATGACCTACTAAGTGTAAAGTATCAAAGTATTCTGGGTCATACTCTTTTACTAAAGTACCTAATTCTTCAAGACAACCACTTTCTTCAACTGTCAAAGATAAAGGTATGCGTTTCGTTGCTTCTAAAATGCGCCCTTCTTCTGCCTCAAAATCTAACACTGGCTCTATTCCCAGAGGGGAAGTTGCCATAAACAAGACATTCAGCGCTCGATTTTTTTTCTGCTCATCCCAGGTTAATTTTTGACCACTCCTATTTGTTTTCCACCTTACTGGAATAATGGCAGGTATGCGTTCTACCAAAAACTCATCTCCATTGTGTAGAACCTCCCAAGGTAGGTGGGCTAGTCTTTCGGCTGTAGTGATGGCGAGAACAATCTCTGAGTCTCCATTTTCTT
>CAYMZW010000055.1:0-22477 GCA_964395005.1 uncultured Rivularia sp. | reverse complement strand
CCCTACTCCCTACTCCCTACTCCCTACTCCCTACTCCCTACTCCCTATTCCCTTTCTTAAACATATTTATGCTTAAATTCATACATCAAATCGACTCTACCTTTACGCAACATAGCCGGATCTAATCTTTCAGTAGTATTGCAAGTCATTAAAATAACTAGTCGCTGTTGAATTTGAAACCTAGAGTCATCAATTACGCTTTGATATAAGGTTCCATCCAACAAGCTTAAAATATGTTCGGTTTTGTTGCTGTATTGCGCTACTTCACTAGCTCGATCTTGCGCTAAATTATCAGCTTCGTTGATGATGATGCAAATCCGTTCTAAATAGCTTGGTGGAACAAAGTTGGAAACAGCATCGCGATCTAAAATGAAAATCACGTATCCCAAAGGTACAAGAATCTCTTTGGCAACTGCTTGAGTCCACACGGTTTTACCAGTTCCCGGTTCCCCATGTACTAATACTGCTAATTGAGTTTGATTTAAAACCGCTTGCTGTACGTCATCGGTAAAATTTTGAATATCCGCAGGAAAACTGTTTAGAGGAAACTGAGTATTAACTTTTCCTACACGACTTTGATATCCACTCAACATAACCGCTAAATCGTAAATCGATTTGTTAATTAATGGCGTTAAATTCTTTGCCATTAAAGTATATTGTCTTCTTCCTCTTTCATAAGGTTCAATTTGCAGCCAAACATCGTATTTTGACCAGTAAGCATAAACCGTGTTGATAACTTCTAAGCGCTCCCAACTTTTAAATTTTTCGATAGGTAAATAAAAATCTCTTTCTTGATAATACTGAGTAATTAAATCGGGAGCATCTAATAAACCCAGAACCCGGAAAACTGCAATCTCCTGAAGTCTATTTAAAAGATAATCAATTGGAATGCTGCTGCGGCTAACGAATTGAACTATGGGCGTTTCCGTACTTAAAACATCTTTATATCGATGATCTGGTGTCAACGGATCTGGAGTTACATAATTCCAATACTTCTCAAGTTCGTAGCGAGTATCTTCAGAAGTAAGACTCATTAAATTTGCCCACCAAGCATAATGATTTCGTCCCAACGTTTCGGTTAGGCTGCTAGCTAAGTTTAAGGTTTTTTGGCTTAATTCCTGAGAATCATTAGAAAATAATTGCCATAAATATTCCCAATTTAATTCTCTATAAAAAGGTCGCCAACCGCTAGCCAGCAAAGTTTGGCGATTGTTGTTACCGCGAGAGTTATCTTGCCCGAAATAGTCAAATTCCATATTTGCAGATTTAAGGACGTTTTCTGTTTTCGGTTTTCACGAAGCTTATACCATTTTAGGATTTTAAATTTTAATAATGGTTGAGTTTATTTGCAATTCTGAATTTAAAATAAAAGGATAGATAATTATAGTTTATAAATTATACCTTTAAAAGTTTGATTCATAATATTTAAAATTATTACTTACGCAAAGCCCCACTTTTTAAGGGGGGTTGGGGGGATCTCAATGTGTGGAACACTACATTTCCTGTTGTCGCTGCGTAAATCCTGAAAATACTGGACACTATAAAGATTCTCATAAAAAAACCACCCGCGTGCAAGTCGTTAAAGCCAACCTCCCAGGTTTTCAGCCTCTTTCTTACTTATCGCCGGGGCTACCATTCTCCCGCGTTATTTTAGGTGTAGCCAGACTTAGAATTGGCTAACATAAAGTACTACATCTAATGCACCGTTGCTACTGAAAGAATTAAAATTAAAAATAGATTATAAAATTATGAATAATAAAAAAGGACAGGTGGTTAGCGCAATAGCATTCATATGACCGCTATTTGCAGTTTTTCCCGAATTTGGAATCAGGGGGGCTGAATACTTTGCCTAACTCAGTTCATTTTGTATTACATTGTAGTATACTCTTGGTTATTTTGTCAAGGGATTCTTGATTATTCAGAATTAAGTAGAAAGCCTATAGCTAATGTAGAGACGTTACAGTGTAGCATCTCCATAAATTTTGATTTACGCCAAAAGCTCTAAACACTCAAGGCATACTTTGATTTAGCAAACACCGAAGCATAAACTAAATTTCCTTCCTCTTCTACAAACTCACCAGCGAAATTGTTACCTTGAATAGTTTTCAATCGCAAATTGAAAAACTTCTCTTCTTTGGTAACTTCAAATTTTTCTGAAGGTGTATTTGCTAAATTACTTTGAACTTCCGCGTACATTTGCTGGCGACTTTCCACTAATTGCTGACGTAATTCGGCTAAATTAGTCGCAGTAAATGGAGTGACTTGTTGTGGTATGTCATCTTTTTCAAAATGCATAGCAGCAACACCATAACAGAAACAAACTAGAGACATCCAAACTTCTTGAAAATAAGCTGCACTCGGAGCAATTTCAATACCAACTAACTTATCATTAAGAATAAATAAAGCTCCTGTTTGTCCATGAAGTAATTCAAAACGACTTTGATATTGAGTTAAAAATGCTCGTTTACGACTCAGGATTTGTTCTAAATGACCGCGATTTTGTAAACCAAAAAGTTGGTTTAATTTGCCCTGAGCATTCCACAGCTTACTATAGCTTTTCTGACCTTGTAAATTAAGTGCTTCTTCTCGTAAAAACAACGGTAAAATAAAAAACCACTGTTCGCGTTCTTCTAAGAATCCACCTTGCCCAGATTGCACGCAACAAGCATCTTCAAACATCAGCTTTTGTTCTTGTGCGATAAAAGCGCTACGACACAAAGCATGATTTTGGGCTTTGTCTTGGATGTATCCCATATGTAACGGAACAATCGCAATACCTTGGGAATGATTGGTAATTTCCATATTCCCGTAACCACGTATTTGGGTTAATTTTAATCCTGAAAGTGGAGGAGCAAATTTGTGTTTATTTTCTAAATTACTGCCAAAAATAGGGATAACTGTCATGATTCCCGATTTTTGGGGAATACCAAAACGGTAAGCAGACAAATCAAATGTTTGATGATTAGTAATTGGTAACTGGTAGTTGGTAATTTGAGATTTGTAATAGTTCATAAAAAGCTGTTAACAAGAGAATAATTTCGGAAAATTGCTGCACTAACCAGCTATTCTGATAATAATGTTCGTAGTAAGAGTTTTAACTATTAATTTTAAGGATTAAAATCCTTACTACAAACCTAAATCCTCAAAAATGAATCAATACAATATTCTCTAACAAGTAATTGCTGTTTCAGAAGCAGATAGGATCGATTCTAATTTTGGTTTATCAGAACAACTTTCAATATTTCTAAATTCACCTTCTAATTGATTCAATTTACCTAATAAAAAATTCCGTAAATTAGCTTCACTCTTTTCGCCAATAATTGCCAGCATAGATAATATTAAATTGCTAAAATCTTCTTGATGCCAAAATTCTAATTGAGGAATATTTTTAGATGGACGACGTAATTCTAAGTCGTCTTGTTTGGTAAATTTACTGTGACAAAATACTATCGGTGTTTCGATGCCGATTTGAGGTAATGTTGCTACAACTCGACTCAAATCACCTGGGTACAGGTTTTCATATCCATCAGAAACTATTGCAACTAAATCTGGTTTGCCTTTGAGAGCGTCTAATACAGATGTGGCAATATCAGAATATCCTTCTGGCATCGGTAATCGATCGATCGTACCGCCGACTTGATAAACTTTTACCTTGGTGCAGCATTGCTCTAATACCAACTTCAAAGCAACCGATTGAGCCAAACAGCAATACTGGCGATCGCCATAACTTTGAGTGGAAGCTGAAGCGTCAAACACTAGCGCTAGGGTTCCATCAAAACGAGGTAATTTAGCTGCTGCTTCTTTAACGTAATTTTTCACAGCTTCCATAAGTTGCTCGGATTTACCACCACGGTAAAGATGAACCAAGGTTGCTGCAATATCACCGCGATTAGTTGCCGTAACGGTTTTAGTCCTTTGCTGCTGATTATCTAAAATTTGGGTGTAATTCTTGTGTAGTTGCCGATAATCCCCAGTTGCGCTTTGCAATTTTTGATGAGGGTAAAGCAATTGCAAAATAGTTTTTACTCTTTCTCTATCGTTGACAAACCGTAATAAATGTTGATTCAAATATGTTTCATCTCCACCCAAAGAGATGATTTTTGCACAAGCACGAGCGACATTTTTACCTAAAGCGTGTTCCAAGCAATCTACAACAGCAGGGCGACGAGAGATAGCCATATCAAAGCATTCTGAATGCTCAAAAATGTATTTAAGAATGGCTCTGGTTGTATGTTTGTGATTTGCTCGTACCCGTTTTAAAGCGAGGAATACGGTTAATACTTTATCCGGATGGAGAATAGTTAATAGAAAGTTTGTAGTACTTTCTAGAGTCAAACGAAGATTATGACAAAATCCTTTTCGAGAAGCTCTTAAAAGCTGAAAAAGAATGCGTAAACGCTGTTCTGGTGTAACTGTTTCTATAACGCTAAAAAGTGCGTACAACTCGGGATTATAATTGTATGCTTCTTGATGCAAAGCTTCATCATCCCATTCCGGAAGTTGACCGTTGTGTCGTAATACAAAAGGTTGATTGTGAAGGGATAAATGATTGAGAAAATTGAAGAGTATAGATTGATTATTCATTTTTAAAACGCAAAGGAACGCAAACTATAACGCAAAGGTTCGCAGAGAGGAAGAAAGATAAAGGTAAATGATAATCAATTATTTCCCAATTACCTATTACCAAATTAATGCAACTCACTTCCACCTTTACGAAGCAAATATCTATCGCTAATTAATTTCAAAGTAACTCTACCAAAAAGTGGATGAGTTCTTTCTACTGCGGGTTGAATTACTACACCTTCCATCATGCAGTCTGAACAAAGTGCGCTATCTTTGTTGTTGAATTTGGAGACTATTTCTTTACTGTAAGCACCTGAGTAAAGTAGTGGTGCTGTTGGTAAATTGAATTCTTGGCAGAAAGCAACAAAATCCTGATAATTGAGGAAATTTTTACCGCGACGTACAGCAAATAAAGCAACACTGATTTTACCGTTTTTCAAGCCGTAGTTAATATCTTGTACGCCGTAAATTTCTCCAAAAACCTGAGTATCTGCTGGAAGTTTCTGTAAAGCTTCGTTTTCGTGATAAGCGCGGATATAAACTAGATTTTTGTTAGTTTCGTTATCTTTCCAAAAATAGTTGTGGCTACCAATTTTAACTGTAGAATCAGCATCAACTAAAACAGTAAAGTTAGTTCCATGTATTTTCTCGGTAATTACTATTTCTTCTCCATCAGCAAACATATCTGGATAGCGTTTTATATGCTGAGGAGCCGGAAATTTATACTGCCCGATATGATTTTCCATGTCCCCATTCATTGTTTTGGGAATAGGATATTCATATTTAGTAATTCCGAAATTTTCTGTGTAATCGTCTCCAATATTTCCGGTAAAATCTTCTCCAACAGGAATTAGTAAACCTTCCGAAAATATTCCGCGTAGTTTTGCAGCACGCAATCTTTTTCTATAGTAAGAACCTATGCCAAATTCTTCGACATAGTTTTCAGGAATAACGCTATCTATAGGAAAATAAAAAGCCTTATCGCCTACTTTAAAATTGCCCTTAGCTGAAATAACTTGATATCCCATTCCGCTCATGGAAACAATATCTAATCTATCGGCATTAGGATGCGATTCGACGCGATTAATTTCAACAACTTCAACTTTGAATATGCTCATATTTCACCTCTTTTGAAAAGTCGCGAGGCTATAAATAACTCTATTTATAGGTAGTCGAACAATTTTGAATCTATGTTGGGAAGAAAATGATTTTATTTCGTATTGCAAATGTAATTTTTAGATAAAAGCGTGTCAATTGTCTAATATTAAGTTCAGATAAATTCTTGGCTCCCTCTCCTTAATAAAGAGAGGGTTGGGGTGAGGTTAATCAATATTTTCTCCAAGCACAAACCTCACAAACCGACGAACTCGAATATTTTCACCAACAACAGCAATTATCTGTTTAATTTGCTCTTCCACAGTCAACTTAGGATTGCGAATAAAAGGTTGATTCATCAAAGTCATTTCCTTCAGACGCTTTTCAATACGTCCTTTGACAATTTTTTCTTTGATATTATCTAGCTTATTTACCAAATCATCCCGCTGCATTTCGATAGCTTTTTCCTTCTCAACAATTTCTTGCGGAATATCTTCTACATTCAGATATTTAATATTAGAATAAGCAGCAATTTGCATCGCAATCTCTTTTACCAATACTTGAAAAGATTCAGTTTTAGCAACAAAATCAGTTTCGCAATTTACCTCTAGTAAAACCGCTACTTTACCACCTGTATGAACGTAACTAGAAACTATTCCTTCTGCTGTAATTCTTTCATTTTCAACAGAAATACCGAATGATTTCTTTCGTAACCATATAATAGCGGCTTCAATATCACCATTAGTTGCTTGCAGTGCTTTTTTACAGTCCATCATTCCTACACCAGTTTTTTGGCGCAGTTGTTGGACAATTGTTGCATTTATGTCCATCATTTGATTTTGGATTTTAGATTTTAGATTTTAGATTTATTTTGTAATTGTAGAGACGTAAAATTTTACGTCTCCCAACTATTGTGAAAAAAAACGAACTATTTAAACTCTTGATATCAGCTTCTGTCTTATAATTCTTAGTTTCGTTAATCATCAATCAACTACTTAAGAGATACTTTCGCTTCCACTGCTTCAAATTGCTGTTTAATGTTTTCAGCTTCAGCAATTGCAATTCCACTTTTTACGGTTCGAGGTAGGTTATCAACAAAATATTTTGCTTCTTTCAAACCTAAACTTTTTATTTCACGTACTAACTTTAGAACTGCAATTTTTTTTGTGAGAAAGAACTTCTTCTAAAACTACATTAAAATCTGTTTGCTTTTCAATCTCCTTCTCATCAGGAATTGGGTTGATTACAACAGGTAAATTAATTTGAGAACGAGAAGCATCTACATTAAAAGTATCTTCAATTTGTTTGACTAACTCAGTAGTTTCGATCAAAGTTAACGATTTTAATTTTTCTACAATCTCTAAAACTTGAGCCGACATAATACACTTCCGTCTTCAGCCAATTCAGGCTGCTTTACAGGGCAAATTTGTGAAGTTTTTAATTTTTGTATTTCGCTTGACTACTTGTATACTACATTAATAATACAAAAAGAATCAAGGGGTTTTATTAAAAAGTTTTTAATTAAATTTCGCAATCCAAAATCCAAAATAAAAAGACAAACCAGATCAAATATAAGTAAACTTTTACTCGTCTAGGTTGCCTAATTATTCCCGTATTGAAGCGTTCATTCTATTGCAAAAGAAGCGCTTTTACGGGCTTCCAACCAAAGATTGTGGAGGAAGGATTCAGTTTTGTGACTCATAGTTGTAACAAAGCCACCGCTAATACTTTGCGCGTTTGCTGATAGCCAATAGCCCCGCAAAGAAACTTCTATAAATTCCGTATCGCAAGCGTATAACTCTATAACTTCGCGGTTATTGTCTTGCTCAACTTGAGTATGTAATTTTGCCAGCCCTGGTAAATCAATAGGAAGCAAAAATGATGCCGTGCTAGGTTCAACACATAAACTTTGACCGATTCGTAAAGTTAGTATTACTCGGGCTTGTATCCATTCTTCTACGGACTCAGTTAAAAGCTCTAGGTAAAAACTGTTTTCTGTATAAGTTAATTTCAGCATTCTTCATGCTCTCCTGTTATTCCAGGTTTGCTTGCACAACACCTTTCCAAAACTGTTCTGCAAAAGAAACGGTTGGATGTACGGGTGCTTTTGGTTTTGTACGAAGTGGCATCCCAGCTTCTTTGGGAGTGCGGTTACTTTTGCGAGAGTTGCACTCAGAACAAGCGGCTACAACGTTTTCCCAGGTATGGCGGCCGCCGCGAGAACGGGGAATCACGTGATCTAAGGTTAAGTTTTTGCTACAACCGCAGTATTGGCAACTATTGCCATCTCGACGTAAAATTCCGCGACGATTGACGGGTGGTACTTTCCACATCCGTTCGCGAGAAGCAATTTTTAAGCGAATATGCTTCGGCACGTAAACCACCAAGCTTGGAGAGCTAATATGCCATCCGCTTTCAGTAGTAATGTCTAGTGGCTCTGCTTTCTCGGTTACTAACAGCACAACTGCTCGCTTAATGTTCACGCGACACAATGGTAAGTAATTTTGCGAAAATACTACTACGGATTTTTCGAGTACTTGCATAATGCTCATAGCAGCTTGGCTCCTCATAAAAAACCCCCGCTTCTTTGTTCAAGGAGGCGGGGGTTAAATGTTGACTTGAAGTCTTTTATTTAATGTGTGGCATGGCTTTTATGGTGCCAGTACCTCCCGCTTGTTTTATCTGGTTTCAGTTGTTGGAGTAAATAAATTATTTTGGTATATTCACTATTTTGATTACTTTGTCTGAAATGCCCGCGATCTAAATTACATCCGCCCATAAATAAATACTCCACTCCCGCTGCTGCTGATTCCCAACTTGTTCGGTAGTTGGAAATAGATGGGGAAGTGGAGTTGGTGGGATGAATAAATATCACGGAAAATTTCACCTGTTGAACATTTCTTTAAACATACTACACTTGTATTACTATCCTGTCTATAGTTTTAAGGAGAATTTTCATGCATACAATTGCTCGCACACCTACCACCGAAATGGAAGTAACTAGCATCCGCTTGGAACGGGAGCTAAAAGATAAGTTAAAGGAACTATCAGGAAATCAAGGATATCAGGCATTAATTCGAGATATTTTATGGAATTATGTCCAGCAAAAATCAGGTGAGTGGAAGCCGCGATTTTCGCGTGCTGATATTCGAGCAAGTATAGCGGCGACATCCGAGCAAGAAGAACGCTGCGTCTTGACTGGACAATTAATTCAAGCCCAACAACCAATGCTGCTAGGACTTACGAAAACTGGAGATATGGTTCCTCTTAGTATAGAGAGTTTAGCTGACTAATTCCTTCTTTAAACGGCACAGCCCAATGATTCCATTTTTTCTCAATCATTGGGCTGCCTTATCTTTATTAAGATTACTATTAAAATTTATGATGTTAAAAGGGATCGCTATATATTTAATTATTTGTATGGGATTCTTCTAGTCAAGAGCATATGTAGCTTATAAAGTAGTTGTGAACCGTATTTTTCAGTTTTTAGGGGGTATAACAGTACTTGACAGATGCAAACCCTAAACCTAATAAATAAGTGACTTATAAGAATAGGAGTATTAATCAATTAACCATTACCTAGCCCATATCTTTAAATTAACCTGTCTTTAATCAAAATTTAATTATTAGACCATTGATAGAAAACTACTTTTACAGAGCTTCTTTGGGTCAAAAATAATAGTAGGATTGTAGTTCTGAATCTAAGTGGTAATGCGGATAATATTCACCGACTATTTGGCTCTACTCTAGAGAAAATACGGTTTGTCTAAGGTTGTAGATAAGGATATTCTAAGTCTGAGAAAAGCAAAAAATACTGACTGGTATCGTGAGGCGACTTACTAAAATGTTATAAGCAATTGAGTATACTAATAATATTTATTTGTTTGCAGAAAGATTTTTTATATACCAGCGATCCAAGTCATTTTTAAATAAAGGGGCTATAACAGGTGAAAGAATTTATTTTTAGAACCCTTTGCGGTTCATCAGGGTGCAGTTACAGAAAAATAAGGTAAATAAATTACCAGGAGGTTGGGTAAAACGACAATGAGGTCATTATCCAAGAATTTGCCACAAATGAAAAAGCGTACAACATCGCCGCAGCAGCGCCCGGATGAACAAGAAGACCTAGAAAAATACCAATTTAAGCTGATGCAGCATCCTGTTACACCTGCCCATCGATTGGTATACGAAATCAATCAAATTATCGCTTCCTCTTGTACACCTCCCGATCGTATGCTGCAAGAAATTGCTCGGCTAGTAGGAAGTGCTTTCGAGGTAGATTACTGCTGTTTAGTAACTAACCAACAAGATCGACGAGAGGCTCTGAGCGCTAATTGGGGTGCCCAAAAAGATTATCTGAGTTTATCCAACCAGCATGAAGCCTTTTCAATCGAACAATTAGAATTACCAGTAGTTGAATGTGCTGCCGAGCCATTTACTATTGAGGATATTTCTACAATTCAGGAAAGTTTGGTAATAGGATGTCAGAATTTTCCTTTACCAATCAAAGCTGTATTAGCCATTCCGACTCGCTTTGGTGGTGAAAATAATGGTGTAATTAGCCTGATCAAATGCGAGCCTTATGAGTGGAGTGATACAGAGAAAGAACTTTTAAGAACTGTGGAATCTTGCTGTGCTATTGCTTTTGCTCAAGTAGCACAAGCACAGACAATTTCTTTACAAAAACAGCAGGTGCGAAAAAGCGAACAGCACCAAAGCTTGATTCAGCAATTAACTATACTTAACCGCAGCAACTTAGAGTTTAATCAAATGCTCCAGTTGGTGGTTTCCTCTACAGCAGAAGCTTTAGGAGCAGATCGCGGTTTATTAATTTTATTAAAATACTCAGATCCTTTATTTCGGATTCGTGCTAAAACACAAATTCCCAAAGCTAAAGCAACCGTTGTTAGTGAATGGTGTAGGGAAGAATCTGGGCTTTGTGAAGAATTACAATCTTTAGAGGAGTCTTATTCGCTGTCAGATTGCGGTATATCCAAACGTGCTTTTAAAGCTTCTAAACCTGTAACCATAAACGATTATTCAGACAGGCGTAAAGATACTTCTACAATTGCTCCGGTGTTTGTTTTGGACAAATTACCAGCAGCGCTGCTAATGCCTTTGGAAAGCCAAGGTAAAGTTTTAGGATTTTTGGTATTACAGCAGCAGCAACGCCGCAATTGGCAGCAAGCTGAATTAAATATCGTAGAAATGGTTTGCGCTCAAATTAGTAATGCCATTATTCAAACGCAAACTCTCAAGCAAGTACAAACTCTTGTAGACGAGCGCACCGCCCAACTACAGCGCAGCCTAGAAGTTCAAGCTAAACTATACGAAAGAACCCGGCAATACGTCGAGCAGTTGCGCGAACTTAACGAACTCAAAGATGAGTTTTTGAGCAACATGAGCGATCGCCTGCGTTATCCTTTGACAAATATGCGTATGGCGATACGTAATTTACGTCATCCTCAGATTGATGCAGTGCGCCAAGCAAGGTACATGGATATTCTGGAGCAGGAATGTACTAAGGAAATTAATTTGATTAATGACTTGCTTACACTCCAGAAGTTGGAAACTCATCAAGAACGTCCGCAGTTTGAAACAATTGATTTAAATACTAAAATTCAAGATACAGCCGCAGCTTTTGATAAAAAATTAGCAGAAAAAGGTTTGACTATTGCCTTAGAGTTACCATCGGAACCTCTTAAACTGCAAACTGAAGTTGAAAGTTTCGATCGCATTCTCCAAGAATTGCTTACAAATACCTATAAGTATTCCGAGCATGATAGTTCGGTAGAGTTGCGAGTTTCCCAGATTTGCCAAACTGAAAGTAAAACTAACCAGTTACAAATTCAGGTAATCAACGTTGGACGTGGTATATCTGAAGAAGAAGCTACCTTTATATTTGACAAATTCCGTCGAGGTAAAGGTAGATGGACTCCAGGTACTGGCTTAGGATTAGCTTTGGTTAAGTCTTTAATACAGCATCTCAATGGAGAAATAAGCGTAGAAAGTACTTCTATTGAAGATTCTGAATTGAGTCTCATCAGATTTACTTTAACTTTCCCCCAATTTTCTGATGATAGCGAAGCCTCGGAGCCTTCATGATAAAACAACCAAATCCCCCCGAATCAGATTTAAATTCGACGGGGAATAACAGCAAAAATCCGAACTTAGAAGCCGTAACTGTCGAAGTAGAGAAAGTCACAGAACGTCAACGACAAATTACGGCTAAAATTGAAATTCCTCATCCAGTAGAAAAAGTTTGGCAGGTGCTAACCGATTATCAAGCTTTATCTGATTTTGTTCCCAGCCTAGCCTCTTCTAAGAAATTAGAACATCCCAGTGGAGGTATCCGTTTGGAACAAATCGGTTCGCAACGCTTGCTCAGACTTAATTTTTCGGCACGAGTAGTTTTAGACTTAGAAGAATCTTTTCCCGATCTGATTAGCTTTCAAATGGTGGAAGGAGATTTTAAAGATTTCTCGGGTAGCTGGCGTTTAAACAACTGCGCTTTAGAGGATATTTCGGGTACCTTGCTTTGCTACACGGTAAAAGTTTGGCCTAAACTAACTATGCCGATAAGAATTATCGAACCTCGCCTTTCTCAAGATATGCAGTCAAATCTTTTGGCAATTCGCGAACGTGTGGGAGAATTGACAGAAAAGTAAAAAGCGTAGCAATTAATAAAGCATACGCCTTTCAATGTCAAATCAACCAAAATATTCAAATAATTAATACCCCCAAGGGAATTCGAATCCCTGTCGCCTCCGTGAAAGGGAGGTGTCCTAGGCCTCTAGACGATGGGGGCCTGTGTTCTTAACTTTTATAAATTTAGCGACTTTCGAGAAATTTGTCAATACCCGTCTTCAAAAAAAATTATTAACGCGCTCGGGACTCCCCCATATTGCGAACGGCAGGTTAAAGTGGTGGAAAGTAACATAGGTAATGAGCTATCCTAATTCAATAATTTTGCAATAATTCCCGCGCTTAAAAGTTGAGTAAACTTGAACAAACGCGCCATGCATTTTACTTTTATTGTACAAATACTAAGAAAATGCTGTAATATAACCAATTTAGGAAAAGGCTATTAATTCAACAACTTTTGAAGGGTAAGAACCTTTCATCAATCAAATTTAATATCGACTATTCTTAACAATAGATTTTGAAATACACGGCTCAAAATCTCCAATATGGAAGCATCTTTTGACATCACCCTGCAAATGGTGATTGCTGTCGTTGCAGGCATTAGCGCCCAAGTGCTAGCTGCCTACATTAAAGTTCCTAGCATTGTTTTTTTATTACTGTTTGGTATCTTTTTTGGATCGGATGGCATTGGGTTATTACATCCCCATTTGTTAGGCATCGGATTAGAAGTAATTGTTGCTCTAGCAACGGCAATAATTCTGTTTGAGGGCGGGCTAGACCTAGAATTACGAGAATTAGGCAAGGTATCTACTAGCCTACAATTGCTCGTAAGTTTAGGAACCTTAATTACATTGGTGGGCGGAAGCATGGCAGCCCATTGGCTGGGAGAGTTTCCTTGGCCAATCGCTTTTCTTTACGCTTCGATTGTGGTAGTAACTGGCCCTACAGTAGTTACTCCACTGCTCAAACAAATAAAAGTTGACCGGCAAGTCTCGACGCTTTTAGAAGGTGAAGGGATTCTAATCGATCCTGTAGGAGCAATTCTTGCGGTTGTTGTTCTCGATACTATTTTGAACGGCGACGCAGATCCTTTAAACGCTATTACAGGTTTGTTTGTCCGTTTGGGTATTGGCGCGTTAATCGGTGGAGTAGGCGGTTGGCTGTTAGCGTTATTTTTCAAGCGAGCTAATATTTTGTCATTTGAATTAAAGAATCTGGTAGTACTTGCCTCTGTATGGGGCTTGTTTACTTTGGCCCAGATGATTCGCAGCGAATCAGGACTAATGACAACTGTAGTGGCAGGTGCTGTTTTTGCGAACTCATCGGTGCCCGAAGAACGCTTGTTACGGCACTTCAAAGGTCAGCTAACGATTCTTTGTATCTCGGTATTATTTGTCTTGCTCGCAGCCGATCTATCTATCGCCAGTGTATTTGCCTTGGGCTGGGGTAGTTTATTCACAGTTTTGGCGTTAATGTTCGTAGTCCGACCAATTAATATTCTTTTGTGTACCTGGAACAGCGACCTCAACTGGAGACAAAAAATATTTTTAAGTTGGGTTGCACCGAGGGGTATTGTTTCTGCCTCAGTTGCCTCATTATTCGGTATCTTGCTGACGCAGCGCGGGATCAATGGTGGTGACGCAATTAAAGCTTTGGTGTTTTTAACAATATTAATGACGGTATTTTGTCAAGGACTTACGGCTGGTTGGGTTGCGAAATTACTGCAAATTACCTTGAAACAAGCAACTGGAGCAGTAATTGTCGGCTGCAATCCTTTAAGTATCTTGATTGCCCGTTTCTTTCAGGAACGTGGAGAAACTGTAGTCATGATTGATACAGATCCAGAAGCTTCTCAGCAAGCACAAGCGGAAAATCTAAGGGTTTTGACTAGCAGTGCTTTAGATGCCAATGTTTTAGAAGAAGCTGGACTTGATTCGGTCGGTACTTTTCTAGCTATGACCAAGAATGGTGAAGTTAATTTTGTTTTAGCCCAACGAGCCGCAGAAGAATTCGATCCGCCTCGTGTTTTAGCAATTTATCCTCGCGATCCTCGAACCCGAACAAAAAATAACAGTAAAGTTCTTCAAGCCTTCCTTCCAGATTTCAAACTCAAAACTTGGAATCAACATCTTAATCAAGAACAAGTCAAACTAGGAACTATGACCTTGAAAGATCCTGGTTTTTCTTTACAAAAAATTCAGTTACAAGCATTGATCCGAACTGGGGACTTGCTACCGTTATTTGTAGAAAGAGACGATAAAATCAATTTGATTGTCGCCGGTGAAACTTGGCAACTTGGCGATCGCCTAATCTACTTGTTGCATGACCCCAGACCGGATCTTCTGAAACGCTTGTCTGGTGGTAATCAATCTACTCGTCTTTCTTTGGAAAATTTACCAGAAGTAGAAGAAATTCCCATTGGAAAATTATCTCAACTTTCTGCTACTGATGCGCCAACACCTTGAACTAACTCTTGCGGGCTGCTAACTTGTTTTTCAACCCACAGCACGCTGACTAAATGCACTACGGACAAAATAATTGCAGCAGTAGAAGCAATATAGCTATGTATGGTATACAGACGCTGAACTGTCAAAGTACTAACACCATTACCACCAGTAAGAATTTCTCTTAACTGCTGACCGATAAAGGGAATTGCTTCAATGGTTCCTAATTCGATATTGAAGCGCCAAAATCCAACTTGATCCCAGCCTATAATCATCGATGTCCAGCTTAATCCGATTACGGCTAAAGTCAAGAATATTCCACTGACCCAGGCTGTATACCAGCTTTTGGTAAATTTTCTACCCAAAAACATCACCACAATCTGAATCAAAGCAGCAACAATTATTCCGTTACCAGCAATATGGTGAGCTTTACGGAATAACCAGCCGTATTGAATTTCTTCGGTAATCATCTTCAATGACTGATAAGCTCTACCAGAAGCTGGTTCGTAATAAATCGAGAGCAAAATTCCCGTACTAGCAGCAATTAAGCAGAAAGTAAGAATCACTACTGATAAAATCGTCGCCGTCCGTCGCATCACTATGTCAAATCGACTTTCTTGAGCAATCATAGAATCTTCCTTTCTTAAAAAAGTTTACATTAATTCCGATTTTAACTAAGAAATATTAAAATTATCAAAAGGTTGTATACATTTATGCTAAATATTGCGACCAAATTGATAATGATTGTGGCGAGCCATACCAAGCTTTGGGGCTTCTAGGAGAATGCATCACATTTTCAATAACTAAATTCCTTGCTCCTTCGAGATGAGCGGCTTCGATAGGTGTAATTCCATCTCCCCAAGTGTTGCCGTTACCACAAGTTAATTTATAGCTGCTGTAAGCGAGCCAGTTGCCAAATTTTCTTTTACCAAAAATAGTTTTTCCTGCAACACAGATGTAATTAACATGAGGATGAAATGCTCCGGGGTAATTATTATTGACAAAATCCAAATTTGAGCGAGTCCAACGTTCCAAGCTGTAATGAGGTGTACCTAAAGTTACAAGAGTGGCAACTGTTGGATGAGCTTTCCAATTAATTAAATTGAAGCCTTGTTTGCCATAGGGTACATCTCCTAAATAAATACGCGATATCCAACCTCCGGCGGAATGACCAATCAAATTAATTTGAGAAACACCCTTTTGCTGTAAGATATGCTTTACCGTGAAGTCCAACTGTTCCAAAATCGGAGAAACAGGTCTTCCTCCTAAAGTCGCTATCCAATCGCGTCGCTGTAACGGCACCGTAACTGTAGGAAAACCTAAATCTTGCAAAGATTTTTCTAATTTATAGTAAGCTTGGGCGCTTTCCAAAAATCCGGGTAAAATAACTGTAGGTAAAGGCATAGCGGTACTTTTCAATTAAAATTTAAGAGTTGATACTTGCCAAAAAAAATCGGTTAGGTTTAACTTATACGTAAGTAAATACAGATATTAGTATTATGCGAGCATTACTAATGGATGAAGATAACCTATAATTAATCACTGTCTCAGCTTTGCTACTTGAAAGATGTTTTAAGATATTAGTTAGCTATGCCGGTGTCTGCTAAATTCTTTATTTCCTTTGACAGATAATAGCTAGGGGCGATCGACCATAAAAATAAACAAAAAACTTCCGGAATTAGGTAGTTACTTTGTCAAAAAAGATATAAGTATTATCTTGAAGGAATTTTGAAGAAAGTTACGATCAAACTAAGAAATCAGATTTTTGCATAGTTTTTTAATACAGCAAGCACTACTCCTAAACATCAATAGGTCTGCATCATTTTTATACATCCCGGCTTGCATCGATCAACCGCTCCCGCAACTGGCAATATTACTATTATTAGTCTTGCCACAAAAAGTTATTATTTTAAAGGGACGTATCTGAAAGGGCTTGCCACAATCAAATAATTATTGCTTGAAATTATTGCCTGAAATTACTGCCTGATATATTAAATTGCTAGTCAACCGCAACCAAGTTAAGTAAGCGATAACAGCCATGTCTTACGTCTCAGTACTCAAAAATATACCCGAATTCCTCAGCCAACCGGCTGGAATAGCAGCCATAGCATCCGTTGGCATACATGGAGCTATTGCTTTCATTCTGCCCTTAATGCCTGTTGACGACTCCAAACCAAACCAAAAACCAGAGACGGCAAGCGTTGGAATCATGGAGCTATCTCAGGCAGAACAAAATAGATTACCTCAAACAAAGCGTCCTCAAATTTCAGCTTTACCCCAGGTGCCCTTACAGCCTGGAATTACTTTACCTGGCTTTGCGACTCAACCAACTCCCCTAACTAAACTACCACCTAATACTGACTCTACAAAGCTGATATTACCAACTGTTCCTAAGTCTGGGACAAATCCTAATGTTTCAGCTTTACCTAAAAATCCTTCTTTACCAGTACTTCCTGAGCCAAATTTCAATTCTTCATTTAACGCTAAAGCACAACCTCGCGGCTCTTTTCGCCGTAATTACAACTTAGGAAACTCAACACCATTAGTTTCTAGAAGAAACACACCAGCGAGAATTCCGGCGACTCCTCGTAACGTAACTCCCTTACAGCCAGCACAAATACCGGAATTTGCGAAAAACACACCACTACCACCTCCTCCGGCGGAGATTCCTGGCATTCCTAATGGTAATAGCGTGGCGGTTAATCCAATAATTAACTCAGCCGTTAATAATGGTGCTGTAAATCAACCTAGAAGAGTTCGTAACGAAGATTTTGTTGCCCCTATAAATAGAAATATTCCTAAACCTGGTGACGATTTGACCTTGGCGGGACAAAAATTGCAGCGATTTGGGCAGCAGTCATCTGGCAATGGAAGAATTGCACGAGTAAACCAACCATTAGGAAATATAAATACAAATACAGCGGTTCAAAATAGCAACATATCACCTAAGAATTCAACAACTTTAGCTCTTGCAAAACAGTTTAATGAAGTTAAGCAACGTTTTGATAACGTTGAAACCAAACCACCAATTTCTGAGGTAATTAAAGCTAAGCCAGGAAAAGAAGGAAAAGTAGAAGGTACTATAGTTGTTGATTCTCGCGGGAAAGTTGACTATTTTAAATATGTTGATAGATCGGTTGGCTCTAAGCTAGACAAAGAAACTAGAAATTATTTCCGGAAGTATATCAAGGAAAATCGCGATAGCATCCGAAAAAATGGTACAGCGAAAGTATACGCATTTACTCTTGACTTCAAGTCTGACGCTGGAAATACTGTTGAATTTTCCAAGCCTCAACAAGAGAACTTAGTCGATCGCTTGCGTGATGCCAAAGATCAGCCAACGCAGAAAAAGCCGGAAAATATATCTAGAAGTTCGGCTCCGGTAAAAATTAATGTGCCACCTTCTCCTGGTGCGGTAGTTGTTCCGACTCAGACTGCCCCAGTCAAAATCAAGCCACAGGTTCAAATTAGAACCAAGAAACCCGCATCTGCACCGCAAAACAACGATAAAAAACCTTTAGAAGTGCGGTTGAGAAATAGTCAAGAAATGCCCAAGGTACCATCAATACCTAAGCCCCAGGCGCGAGTTAACGTTAAGGAACCTGCACCGCAAGCTACTTCTAAACCATCAATTGCGAATAGGCTGAGAAATGTTAAAAAAGAATCTGAAGGTGATTCTAAAAATACTTCTGATTCTACTAACAAACTACTTCAGCGACTACGTAAAATTCAAGAGAACAGAGAAAATTCCAATTAAGAAATAGAGACGTAGCAGTGCTACGTCTCTACATTTTTCTCAATTTACATTTAAGCGAACAGTAAGCTTAATTCTATTCAACAATTACATGACCAACCATACCAGCACCACGGTGAGGTTCGCAGTAGAAAGTATAATCACCTGCGGGTGCATCTGCTGGAATAGTGCTTGTAAATTCTTGTCCGGGACTCATTACCAACTGCTTATGAGAAAGTTCTTTAGCTAAATCCGCGCTCTTTGCAGGGTTTTGAGCAGCATCAAATACAACGTTATGAGGAGGAACTTTATTGTTCACCCATTTGATGGTGTCACCCGGTTTAACTGACAACTTAGATGGTTCAAACGCCAGCATACCTTTATCGCTACCTAACTTTACGGTATATGTTTCAGCCGCAGCACTAGGGGCAAAAGCAGCGAAGCTGGTGACAACTAACATCACAGTCAACACAGCTAAGCCCAAACGACGTAAAGTGGACGCAATCAATTTCATTGATTTCTCCTAACAACAGTTTTTATTATCTTTTTCTATTTTAAATAAAATTGCGACCAAATACGACAATCTGTCATAGATAAAAATTTTTGTAAATAAATAATGCAGTTTTTATAAAGTGTGTTAACAAATTTTGGGGATTGGGTATGGGGGATAGGGCATAGGGCATGGGGCATAGGGGATGAGAAAAACCTTTAAATTAATTATGCGGGGTTTGCAGTAAGGAATGCGTGCCCTAAATCCGAGTGATAAATCGCGGCACCTAGAACTTTGATTATTTGATTGTTAAAAAGTTGGTAAAAAGCTCTTCTTTCTCTATTTCCTACTCCCTACTCCCTACTCCCTACTCCCTATTGCCCATTCCCCATTCCCCATTCCCTACAGTTATAAATTGATACAGCATTATTATGAAGGCAAAAATGGAATAATCACTGCTCCATAGCTAGCAAATCATCACTTTTGATTTACTAACTACAGAACAATGACTAAACTTTACTGACTAAAACTGACTACAAAATTACGATGGATTTAGTAGTAAATCTTACCACCACCCCATTTCTGACCCACAATCTTAGGTTGTAGAAGAACATGACCGGCGATCGCCTCTAAATCTTCCTCAGTCAAATTACGCATTTCTTTGTAAATATCCGCACTTTTTAAGCTGGGATGCAATTCAGAAATTTCAATTTCTCCATCGTAGGTAGTGGGATTTTTCATATAGTCCACTAAGCCCTCGATGTTATCGCGGGGTGGGGTTGCTAATGATAAAGTTTCAGGATCTAATCCGACGTTTTGGTTTGTCTTGGTAACACCACCAGCATGACACTGGGCACAAGTATCATTAAATAAACGTTTACCTCTTTGAACTTCTTTCAAGCTCAATACATAGTTATCGCCTTGTTCGTTCAAAGGTACCGTGCGAGTACCTTCATCAAGTTCTACTGCACTAGCGCTACCAACAAACAACTGAAAACTTAGGAACGCACCAGCAATAAAAATGCTAACTAATCTCGATATCATGTTTCCCCTCAAAGAATAATTATGCTCAATACAGCTTCAAACAGCGATGCTTAATTTCTTATTGCTAAAAGTCAACACAAAAAGTGTTTTTGCTATTAACCCGCTTGTTGGTAACTTCGGTTTTATTTAAACCCAAGTACCAATGGAAGCCGGGAATTTTTCAGACAAAAATTAGAAAATAAATAAATTGCGGTATTCTCAAACGTCATAACGTAGGGATTTATAAATATTTGTATTAATATTTGTAAACTATTCCCACTCAGACGTACTTTGAAAGCCTGTTTCAGCCTTTTTAAACTGTAATAGACCGTGATTTCCGCGATTCCACCGGCTTGTAAAACCCATAATGATGGTTAACTTAGACAATAAGATAATCGCTGCTGTAATACAATTATCACTCTAAGCGTGCAATTTGTTTGCCCAAGTACTTTTTGAAGTTGCGAGTGGGGAGATGAGGAGGGGGAAGAGGGGGGAGAGGGGGAGATGGGGAGAGGGGGAGATGGGGAGACAAGGGGAAATTAACTCCTAACTCCTAACTCATAACTCCTAACTCCTAATTCCTAACTCCTAATTCCTAACTCCTAATTCCTCACTCCTAATTCCTAACTCCTAACTCCTAACTCCTAATTCCTCATTGTTTTGTGCCTGTGAAGGAGACGCTTTGAATAAAGTAGCGGTTGAAGAAGGCGTAAATAAGTAGGGCTGGTAGGGTAAATACCATTGAGGCTGCCATTATATAGTTCCAGTAACTGATATATTGACCTTTGAAGCTGTTTAATCCGAGGGGTAGGGTAAACATTTCTGGATCGAATAATATAACTACGGGAAGCAAGAAGTTATTCCAACTGCTCATGAAGATAAATACTGCTTGGGCTGCTAGTGCTGGTTTGGCTAAGGGAAGCACGATATGACGAAAAATTCCCAAGGTACTTAAACCATCTAAGGCTGCGGCTTCTTCTAATTCTCTGGGAAAGTTAACGAAAAATTGCCGCATCATAAAAATAAATGTGGCGTTTACCATATTGGGAATAATCATTCCTTGATAGGAGTTTAACCAGCCAAATGTTTTTAAAATTAAAAATGTGGGAATGAGTGTAACTTGTATTGGTACGGCTAATATTGCCAAAATCAGAAAAAACCAAAAGCGTCTACCGCGAAACCTCAGTCTTGCTAAGGCGTAACCTGCCATTGAGTTGAATAGTAAGTTTAATATTGTGACGCTAATGGCGATTATGACACTGTTGAAAAACCAACGTAAAAATAATGGCTCTTCTATAAAGATTTGTTTGTAATTATCTAGGGTAAAATTCTTCGGTAAGAAATTTGGTTCTCCAGCGACTATTTCTGTTAACGGTTTAAACGATGCTGAAAGCGCCCACAGAAAAGGAATTAAAGTAATAATTGCATACAGAGTTAAAACTGAGTAAAGCAGTATCTTTAGCCAAAAATAGTTAGGACTTTTATTCAACTTTTCCCTCCAAAGAGTTTTCGTTGAATCAAGGTTATTGCTATGATTACAGCTGCTAAAACAAAAGCGATCGCCGCTGCATATCCCATTTGTAAGTTACGAAATACGGCTTGATATATCAGTAAAACTACGGTTAATGTGGCATTGTTTGGGCCGCCAGTACCTTTGGAAAATATATAAGATTGGTCAAATAGTTGAAATGTACCGATTATTCCCATTGCTACCACAAAAAAGGTAACTGGATTGAGCATGGGAATAGTGATATTAATAAATTTGTGCCATTCATTTGCACCGTCTAATTCTGCTGCTTCGTAAAGATATTTTGGTATATCCTGCAAACCAGCTAAATAAATCACCATGAAAAACGGTGCAGTTGACCAGATATTCATAATCATGATGGCTTTGAGGGCAACTGCGGGATCTCCCAACCAGTTATACGTAGGAAATCCAATGGCGTTTAAAAAATCATTCAAAAGCCCGTTGCTGTTGTAAATCCACATGAATATCAGCGTCAACACCGCAGAAGATGTGACTGTAGGTAAAAAGAAAAGAACGCGCCACCAACTTTTACCGCGAATGCCAGAATTAAGAGTAACTGCTAACAACAAAGCTAGTATAGTTTGCGAAGGTACGACAATTGCCACGTATTCTGCTGTATTCCTCAATGCAATCCACACTCGTTCATCTTCTACTAACTGAGTGAAATTACGAAAACCAACAAACTCATATTCAATACCACCCAGAAGCTGTACTTTTTGTAGAGAAAGAAATACAGCATAAAGTATGGGTAGCAACACAAAAATTCCCAAAACCAAAATAGTTGGTGCCAGGAAAAGATATCCACTTAGATTTTGTTGTCGTCTGGTTAATTGCTGCAAACCCCTTTAGACCTTTTATTTTTGCATCACACAAAATTGTAGCGATAAGCGATGCAAATGAATAGTTAGGAGTTTGGCAACGGATGGAGTTTGGCAACGGATGGAGTTTGGCAACGG
>CAYMZW010000054.1:0-22574 GCA_964395005.1 uncultured Rivularia sp. | reverse complement strand
TGCCCAACTTCTAGCCAGAACCCGCGTCTATTTATAGCGCGGAGTGGCTCAGAGAAGTCTTAAAATCCTACCTGGAAGCGACTTTTGAACTCGGGTAAAAATCTCTCAAAGCCCGTCATTGCGAGGAGGAACGACGAAGCAATCCCAAATTTTTGCGATTACTTCGCTTCGCTCGTAATGACGATTTAAGGGGGTTGAAATCCCTGAAACGTATGTGGAGAGTACTTGTGTGTACACGGTAGCCTTCAATAAGGAGAGGGGATGGGGGTGAGGTGATTCAAGTTCATGGGACTAAGATTCAAGTTATTTAAGTTATTTAAAGAAATATTGCCGATACAATTCGCAACTTGGCAACGTTTCCCCGTCAACTACTTTAATTAACCCTAAAGCATTTAATTTCGAGCAAGTTTTGTTAGTCAGTTGCGCTTGTTCTGTATTTGTAATTAATTCTTGCAATCCTGCCTTAAGTTCGGGATGGTCGTCTAATATTGATTCGATGCGTGCTAAATATGTTTTATATTTACCTGTTGTAGTCGGTGCTGTTTCTAAAAGTTCGTCTAAATTTAAATCTTTACGGGCTATATAGTATAGCGCTAATCTTACTAAATAAGGATGTCCGCCGACCATTTCCATTAATTGTAATACTTCTTTCTCGCTCCAATTAAGCTGATGAATTTTTGCAAGGGAAAGTACTTGAGAGGGTGTAAATTCCGGTAATTCTACTGGTAAACCCACGTTAAAAGGTGATTGATTTAAGTTTATAGGTACGTAAACTTCCGTGGAATGTGCTATGACTAAACGCAGTCGTTTCCAAATCGTGCGTTGTTTACTTTCTTCATGCAATACCCGCAATAAACCAAAGAAGTCTGGAGAAATATCCGGGTACTCAAAAACTTTATCAACCTCATCCAAACCTAAAGTGATTGGTCGATCAATTTTTGGGAGTAAATATCGTTCAAAGTAATCTTGACAACATAAGTTCCCACCCATTACATCCGCTAATTCCCAGTATTCGTCTAGATTAGGAGCCAAGTGTAAAGCCCTTGCAAGGCTGGCACAAAACCATTTCAAAAAAGTCTCGGCATCCCTAAAACACCTGATTGTTGCTGCCTGCAAACTTAAATATATAGTTATATCACCCTGTTGCTCTGCTCGATTTAGAATTCTAGCCAGCAAGGAAGATTTACCCATTTGTCTAGGTGCTTTAATTCTAATCAATGCACCCGGTCTAGTAATTTCCTCGTAGCAGCGCTGTTCAATCGGAGGACGTTCGACATAGAAAGGAGAATCGACTTCCATCTGTCCCCCTGGAAATTCGAGGGTATCAGATACTACATCAATGTTAGTTGCACCATTACTATTAGGTATAGATAAGATAGGTTCTTTAAAATTATGATTGTTTAAATGATTGTTTGAATAATTGTTTAAATGATTGTTTGAATAATTGTTTGAATAATTGTCTGAATCATTATTTAAATTTAACTGGTTAGGGCTTTGGGCATATTCCCGCCAATCCAAACCTAATTTTTCACAGATATTCACAAAATACCTTCTGTCAACTGATTTGCAATTAACAAAATTACTAACAGTAGACGCTGCAAAACCTAAGTCTTCAGCAAAATCCTGCTGGCTGTAAAATTCACCATTAATGCGCTGTATAACTTTAGCTTGTTTTTCTATTCGTAAAGTAACTGAGCGAGCCATAGCAATTTGCAAAACATTTTATAATTTTAGTCTACAAGAATTAAACGAGTATTTGTCTATATGCTAATAAATTTAGCCATAAGTCTAATAAACAGCGAGGGTCAAGAAGTGCGAGAATGAGGGAGAGGTAATTGGGAACCCACCCAACCAATTACTAGCACGCCAACATACAGTGAGGTTTTAGATCCAGCCCTCTACAGCCCCTAAAGCCAATAATTCCTCTCTCTGGGCTACTGTCAATCCAGTCACACCTGCAATATTCATTCCTTCGTAAAGCCGATTGATTTTCAAGGTTTTAATGCATTCCCCCGTTTCCACATCCCAAAGTTGGAGCAAATAATCGTGACTGGTAGTAGCCAAGATATTACCTAGAGAATTAAAGCAAACAGAGCATCTTCCATTACTATGAATACGCAATACTCTGACACAAGTAAAATTCTTCATGTTCCACAATCTAACTGTTTCGTCTTTACTAGCAGATGCCATATGATAACCATCAGGACTAAAACAGATTGACGATACATCATCTTGGTGTCCCTGCAAGACTTTAAAACAAGTTAAACTGCTAGTATCCCATAATCGAATTGAATTATCAGAACTAGCACTAGCGAGAATTTTACCATCCTGACTCCAATCTAGTGACGAAATATAGTCAGTATGACCGGACAAAGTTTTTATACATTTACCTTCCGGGACATTCCATAACTTAATCGAGCAATCCCAACCACCTGTCGCTAAAGTATATCCAATTCCATTAGCCGAAGTTGCACTGGGTGGACAAAAACTAACTGACTCAATTAACTTGGTGTGACCAGTTAAAGTTTTGACACATTTACCCTGCTCTAGACTCCACAGTTTCACGCACTTGTCATCACTAACACTAGCCAAGATTTTACCGTCTGGGCTAAAAGCAACTGATTTTACCTTACTTAAATGACCGCTAAAGGTTGCAATGTTTTGACCTGTATTAATATCCCATAACTTAATATTCCTGTCACTACTTCCGCTTGCTAATATATCAGCGTTAGGACTAAAACTAATTGACCAAACCCAATCAGTATGACCTTGTAAAATTTTGGTACAGTATCCAGAGGTAATATCCCAGAGCCGAATCGAACCATCTAAACCAGCAGTTGCTAGTGTATTCTTATGATTATTATTTTCCTGTGAGGATACACAATTAATCTCTTCGGGGAAAGCTTTATTAACTGATTCGAGATTAACAGGTTTAAATTTTACCGATAATGTTCTAGCATTATCACCGCGCAAAGTTCTAATACTTTCACCTTTATTTACATCCCACCAACGCACGGTAGCATCCATTGAACTACTAATAATATTTTCACCTTTATTACAGAAAATCACTGATTCTACTTCGCTAGTATGTCCTTGTAGTACTTTGAAACAAATACCTTGTTCTACATCCCACAATCGAACGCTATAATCCCAACTACCTGTAGCGATGGTGCGACCATCCGGACTAAAACTAATGGAAAACACCGAATTTTTATGACCGTGCAATGTCTTGATACAATCACCTGTATTCACATCCCATAATTTAATTAAGTTATCATTACCTCCACTTACCAGAGTTTTATCATCTGGACTGAACCCAACCGAATATACTGAACTAATGTGACCTTGTAAAAAATTTGTACAGTTACCCTCAGCAATATTCCATAGACGGATATCGCAATCTCCACCGCTACTTGCAAGAGTAGAACTATTATGATTAAATCTGACCGACAATACCCAACGAGTATGTCCGTGAAGTATTTTCAGACACGTACCTGTATTGACATCCCACAAACGAATTGAAGTATCGCTACTACCACTTGCTAAGATTTGACCATCCGGACTAAAGCTTACAGAACAAACGCTGCCACTATGTTGACCTAGAGTTTTCAGACATTCTCCTGTTTTTACGTCCCACAATTTAATTAAATTATCATAACCACCGCTTGCCAGAATTCTCCCATCTGGACTAAAAGCCACAGTCATAACGCAAGCCTGATGTCCCTTTAATATCAACAAATTTTTTCCATCCACCACTTGACGCAAATAAATCTGTCCTTCTATATCGCCCATAGCCAACAAATTTCCATTTGGACTCAAGCCAACTGAAAAAATACTTTTAAAGTTTGAAGCAAATACAGACTTATCAAAAACGGTATTTCGGAAATTAGTTCCACCTAAATTTACATTCTGCAAGTGTGCTTGCCAAATTGTCGAATTAGAGAAATCATAGTCTCGTAAATCTACTTGCAAAAACGTTAGTAAATTAAGAATATTGCCTGCCGCATAACCCGATACTATGGAATCTTGATGCCTTTGTTGCTCCAATAGATTCTGCAATTGAGATAAAAGCTTTATCCTACCATCCAGATTAACTAACAATTCATCTATTAGAGGTTTGACAATTAATTGCTTTTGTGAATTTTGGATATATTCTTTGGCAGTAGCCTTGATTAAAGCATAGGTTTGTATAAAAGAGGCATTCAAGTTCGATTCGCTAAGTTCTTGACATATTCTTTCGACGAATTTCTGCGTCACATATTCCATCACCACTGGTTGCAGAAAAAAAAGGTCGCTATTTTTTTCAATCAATGACCTTTGTAATAGAGTATAAATTGTTTGTGGTAAATAGCGTTTAGAAGAAAGCGTAACTACATCGGAATCTAAATCGGCAATAGATACCGGCTCTCGATTAATTGCCAGCCAGTACATCAGTTCTTGTTCTCGCAGCGATAAACGTTTAAACTGAGATTCTAACAAGTCACCCATTTCATTAAAAATGAATGCTCCTTGTTTCAAGTAATCCAAAACTGAGGATATTCTACCGTCGAAAAGCTCGCGGGTTCCTGCTGCGACTATTTTCAACGCTAGGGGATTACCTCCATAATGCTGATTGAGTACTTGCCATTCTTGTTCTTGCGCGGTGAAGATTCCTTTTTGTGAGAATAATTCGCGTCCTTCGCTTTCGTTTAATCCTTCTAGATGCAAACATCTAACTTTTGTTCTCTCTCCTTCTAAAGATACTATTTCTTTTGGTTTTTCTCTAGAAGTTATTACAACACAACTGTTTGATGGTACTTCTGCAACACATTTTAATAACTGTCCATATCCTTCGTAGCCAGGACGACATTGCCCTGTTCGATCGTTACTGGATAAAATAGTCTCTATATTATCTAAAATCAACAAACAACGATGATTTTGCAAACATTCCATTAATTTTGATAGTTTTGCATCAAAACTTTGGGGTATGACTATCTCTTTTCGCAAAGCCCATAGCATAAATTGCAATATACTTGTTAAATGTTCCTCTACTGGTGGTGCATTTTGCAAGCTTCGCCACACCACTACCTCAAATTCACTTTGAATTTGCAATCCGAATTTCACGGCTAATGTACTTTTGCCAATCCCACCAATTCCTAACAATGTCACCAAACGACAATGCTCTTCTAAAACCCAACATTGTAACTGTGACAGTTCCTCTAAGCGACCATAAAATACAGATGCATCTGGTGCTTCTCCCCAGTCATATTGCGGAGAATTTTGTCGGGCACTTAAGTCATCGACTTCCCGAAAAGGTCTAGTATAATCGCATTGAAGCAATTCCAAACCAAAGAACTTAAAAATAGATTCTAAAGACTCTTTATCTACTGGTATAGAGCGCTTAAATATTTTATAAATGGTTTTTTGACTTAAATTATTGATCTCTCTTCTTTGCTTTATTTGATACTCAAGTTCCTCGTAAGTAAAGTAATTTTGTGTTTCCTGAGTGGTTTGAATTCTAGCATCTTCAAGTTTATTCAAACCTTTAGAAGTAAGAGTCACACCCCGGTTTCGCTTGTTTGATAGTTTTCCCATAAAAGTAACCAATACGGAAGCTTGTTACGGTGGTCTTAATTAGTTAATTGCGAAAAATTTTGCTTCTTTAATATTCTGCCACACATTTGATAACCTGACGGCATTCCTAATAGATTAGAAACAAAGAAAAATCTGGATGTAGCTTCAGGAAGATCCAAATGCAGAAATTTACATGGGATTAATTGGGAAATATATTGCAACTGACTCACAAATTTTTGGACGAGTCTAATGATGTATTTGACTCTTATTTAAAAGTACTATTTGCTACAAGATTAAGTTGCACCTGAAGTTAACTTGTGTAATTCAGCAAATTGTTGCATATTAAGATTGTTTACTCAAGTTTCTAATAAGTTTCATTTATAAATTAGTCATATCCTTAGAAGAGTATGGTATTAACATAAACGGTAAAAGTTGAACTAATGCATTGGTTTTTTGGAATATCATGAGTAGCCAGAGAATACAGCGATGCCCTGGTTTGCCTACCTGCAATCCCATCAAAAGCAAAGGAAATTAATAAACTTAAAAATTAAAAGATCAAAAAAAGTTATTGGAAGAAGCGATTACGACGACCAAGATTGATTTTTGAGAAACAACTTACTATCAAATTCTGTATGGTCTATATGGCAGATTTAAAATCGTCTATCACCATGTCTTGGTGTTGTTAATTTTAACTCCCAATAAAATGGTTCATTTTTATATGCTATACGCTTTCCTTGTCGTTTTTCCACAGTTTCATAAGCAGAAATTTGGTTAATATTTTTTACAACGGTTTTGTAAAAAGGAGGAATCAACCTGTTATCAGTACAAGCTTTCCTTAATACGGAATATGTCGCATACTTACCCTTTTATTTCAAGCTAAGATAATCATTTTGAATAAATTAATCAATAATCTTTTGTGTCTGGGGTGATAATTTAGGTTGATTCTCCGAATGCTTTTTTTTATTTTTAGGTATTAGTCCTAAATATCCATGACCGTATTTTTCTTCACTATATCGCTAAGAAGAAACCCATCGATAGAAGGTTCTTTCTGATGTTTCGGAAAAATCTGCTTTCTCACCTATCCTGGTATCGGTAACTTACAAAATAGTAATCCCGATCTACTTGAAAAAATCCTGGACTATAAAGCAGAATTCAACAGCGATATACAAGAAATCACCGCAATAATTGCCAAAGAGCGCGGTAATATTTACGCTTGCGAAAATGCGATAAATAACGATTTAAAATACTTGGCTGAAGTTGGTATTTTACCTGAATTAACCCCCCTATCCTTGATAAGGAGAGGGGATGGGGGTGAGGTTGATTCCTTAACGACGAGAGGGGAAGGGGAAAACCTCACCCCGCCTGCGGCACCCCTCTCCTTGTTAAAGAGAAGGGAAAGATAGGTTGGCGTTGAAAATAGTAATCAGCACTTACGCAAAGCCCCCCTAAAAAAGGGGGGTTGGGGGGATCTAAGTAAGTCGGCAGAAATAAACAGAACTATGTAACAGAATGTAAATTAGCTTTAAACCCTTACCCCTACTGCCTACTGCCTACTGCCTTGTCCGGCGTTACAATTTTCAACACCGACGTACTTACTCCTGTAAGTCATCCCGCAGTACGAGACAAGTGGCGTGGATTAAGGGGATCTAAAAGTCTGAAATACCAATACACTATTGCGATCGCGTAAATCCTAATACAGTGCGGTTTTTTATCCCAAGCCGGTGCAATCGGAATTAATCTGAATCAAATATCTAATAATTTGTTTGATTAAATATTTATTTAAACAAAAGTTACTTTTTCCTTAACTAAAAAATGAAACATTAAAGGTGTGTATATTTACACAAATATTTGAGGAAGAATTATTTCTCATCTAACCGTTCATAAGAGGAAATACATTAATATGGCCGGTCATACAAGTCAAGACAAGATACGTTTTGCTACATTTAATGCTTCTTTAAATCGTAGTAATGAAGGTGATTTAATTAATGACCTTTCTTCGACAGATAACGAACAAGCTAAAGCTGTAGCTGAGATAATTCAACGAACAAATCCTGATGTTTTGTTATTGAATGAGTTTGATTACGATCAAAACGGTGAAGCTATTGCTAGTTTTAAACAGAACTATTTAGAAGTTAGTCAAAACGGTGTTGATGCTGTAGAGTATCCTTACGTTTATTTAGCACCTTCTAATACAGGAATTCCTTCTGGGTTTGATTTAAATAATGATAGTAGCATCGGTGGTGCTAATGATGCTTTTGGTTTTGGGTTTTTCCCCGGACAATTTGGCATGATATTGTTATCTAAGTATCCTATAGTAGAGGAAGAAGTTCGTACTTTCCAGAATTTTTTATGGAAGGATATGCCAGGAGCTTTACTTCCAGATGATGTGAATACACCAGAACCAAATGATTGGTATTCTGCCGAAGAATTAGAAGTTTTTCGTTTATCTTCTAAGAGTCATTGGGATATTCCTGTTAATATAAATGGTGAGATTATTCACGTTTTAGCTTCTCACCCCACACCTCCAGTTTTTGACGGTGAAGAAGATAGAAACGGTAAACGCAACCATGATGAGATCCGCTTCTGGGCTGACTATGTAACTCCTGGAAATGGTGAGTATATTTATGATGATAGTGGTGAAACTGGAGGTTTAAACTCCGGTGCAAAATTCGTTATTATGGGCGATCAAAATGCTGACCCCAAGGACGGTGACAGCACAGATAATGCAATTTTGCAACTATTAGATAATCCTCAGATAAATACTGCTGTGACTCCTTCGAGTCAAGGTGGAATTGATGCAGCGATTCGTCAAGGAGAAGCTAACGCTACACATACGGGAAATCCAGCGTTTGATACCGCAGATTTTGCCGATGCTTCTACTGGTAATTTACGAGCAGATTATGTTTTACCTTCTAATAATTTAGATATTGAGTCAGCGGGAGTATTTTGGCCTGCTAGTGGTGATGCTCAATTTAATTTAGTTGGAGATTTTCCTTTTCCTAGTTCCGATCATCGTTTGGTTTATGCTGATGTTGAAAAAACCAATGTCGATCGCAAAACTGTTAGTAATTTAGAATTTTTAGGTGAAGTTAATTTTCCTACTGGTTTACAACTTGAAGAAACAGAAGTCGGTGGAATTTCTGGTTTAGCTTACGATGCTTCTAAGGGAATTTATTACGGATTATCCGATGATAGAAGTCAAAGAAATCCTGCTCGTTTCTACGATATATCCATTGATTTAAGCGATGGTTCTTTAGATGATGGGGATATTACTTTTGATAGCGTTACTACTCTTTTAGATGATGATGGTAATGCTTTCCCAGAATCAAGTCTCGATCCAGAAGGAATTGTTTTAACTAAAAATAATACTTTATTTATTTCTTCTGAAGGTGATGCAAATCAACTAATTAATCCTTTTGTTAATGAGTTTTCTATTAACGGACAGGAAATTGCTGAATTACCAGTACCGGATAAATTCAATCCGACAGCAAACCAAAGCAGTGGAATTCGTAACAATGCTGCTTTTGAAAGTTTAACAATTACTCCCAACCAGCGTTATTTATATACTGCTGTTGAAGATGCTCTTTTCCAAGATGGCCCCAGAGCCGATTTAGAAAATGATTCTTTGGTAAGAATTGTTAAATATGATTTACAAACCAGGGAAGCTGTTGGTGAATTTGTTTATGAATTGGATGAAGTAGCTGAAGCTCCTAATCCTGCTGATGGTTTTAAAGTCAATGGTTTAGTTGAATTACTTGCTACAGATAATAACGGTAGTCTTTTAGCTTTAGAGCGTTCTTTTTCTGCGGGTGCTGGTAATACTGTCAAACTTTACGAAGTACAAACCCAAGGTGCTTTGGATGTTAGCAATGTAAACGATTTATTCCGGGAAGATGCTTTAGAAGATGACGGAGAAATTTTAGCACCTGGTGTTTTTGAAATCGATCCAGCTGTAAGTAAACGTTTGCTGATTGATTTTGAAGCAGATTTGGGAGTTGCTCCCGATAATTTAGAAGCTTTGGCTTTTGGCCCTACTTTAGCAGATGGAAGTCAAAGTTTAATTGTTGCTAGCGATAATAATTTCAATCCACTTCAAACAACTCAATTTCTTGCTCTGGGATTAGATTTTAATACCACTCCCGCAGTACTTCCCACAGTCGAAACTCCTTATACAATTGATAACGAGGAAGTTCTCCAACCAAAACCGTTAAATATTCTTTTGGTTAACGACGATGGTTTTGAAGCAGAAGGCATCGAAGTCATGTATGATGCTCTTGTTGCTGCCGGTCATAATGTTACCTTCGTTGCACCAAAGGAACAGCAAAGCGGTAAAGGAACTTTAATTAATGTAGATAATCTGGGACAACCTACAGAAGTTGTTGAATTTGAAGAGAACAAATGGTATGTAGATGCTTCTCCTGTAGTTACAACTTTAGCTGGTTTAGATTTTGTTCTTAATGGTGAAGAACCAGATTTAGTTATTTCCGGAATTAACGAAGGGGAAAACGTTGGTGCTTCTGTTGCGATTAGTTCTGGTACGGTAAGTGCAGCAACTACTGCTACTCGTCGGAATATTCCTGCAATTGCAGTCAGTGCTGGAACTTTGCGAGATGCTGCTTTTAATGTTGATGAAGCAGAATTAGAGAAAGCTTATGAAAAAGGTGCTGATACAGTTGTCGATTTAGTTAAACAACTCAGTATTTACTCTAGCGCTAGTGATAATAGTAAATTAATGCCGGATGGTGTTGGTTTAAACGTTAATATCCCTGCGGTTGTTGATGATATTGAAGGAATTTCCTACACCAAGTTAGATGAAACTGGTACTTTCAACTTGTTTGTAGGGGAACTTGTAGAAAATGTTCCAAGTTTGCTTTTCAGTGCTGGAAATGCAATAGAACCTTCAGAAATTACAGTCGAAGATTCCGAAGGACAAAACTTCCTTGCAGATTTTATTACTGTAACTCCTATTGATGGAGATTGGACGGCAAGCGATAATGTTCGTCAAACTTTGAGCGATCGCATTGAATCTGCTCCCGAAAATCCCACAGCAACTCCTTTAAATATTCTGCTTACCAACGATGATGGTTTTGATGCTCCTGGGATTGAAACTCTCTACAATCAACTTACTGCTGCTGGTCATAATGTAACTTTAGTTGGCCCCCTCGAACAGCAATCCGGTACCGGAACAGTTCTTGATGTAGACAAAATCTTCCAACCTCTTGATATTAATAACGTTGCAGGTGATAAATGGTATGTTGATGCTGGAGTTCGTACCACAACCTGGGCTGGTTTAGATTTTGTATTAAATGAACAACCAGACCTAGTAATTTCCGGGATAAATGCAGGAGAAAATATTGGACCTGGTGGTGCGGTTTCTTCCGGTACAGTAAGTGCTGCGGTAACTGCATTGTTGAGAGGAATACCGGCGATCGCCATTAGTGGTGGTATTGAATTTGCCACTTTTGAAACTCCTGCTGAAACTTACACTGCCGGTGCTGATTACCTTGTAAATTTAATTGCTCAATTGCAAGCAACTCAAGGTGAAGATATTTTCATTCTTCCCGATGGTAAAGGTTTAAGCATCAATATTCCTACTCGTTTTCCAGATGGTGTAGATGAAATTCAAGGTGTTAAATTTACCAACGCTAGCGATACCGAACCATTCAATATTGATTTTGGTGCTGTAGATGAAGATGGTAACATCGGACTCAGATTTGCTCCAAACGCAATTCCTACAGAACCCAATCCCACATCAGAAGGAGATCAATTCTTATCAGGTTTCATTACCGTTACTCCAATTGACGGAAATTGGACAGCATCCGATAGTGAAAGAGAAATCGCTGAAAGTATTTTAACCTCTCCAGAACCAGTTTTAGCTGGTGATTCCGATGACCCCGCAATTTGGGTAAATCCCGATAATTCCGGTGAAAGTATTGTTATCGGAACTTTGAAAGATGGTGGTTTAGCAACCTTTAATTTACAAGGGGAAATTCAGCAAGTAATTTCACCAGAAGAATTTGGAGAACAGCGTTTTAATAATGTTGATATTATCTACAATTTCCCACTTGCATCAATGATAATGGGTGGGGAAACAAAAGTTGATTTAGCGGTTGTTTCCGATCGAGAAAATGACACTTTAGCTATCTTTAGTATTTCCGAAAACGGTCAACTAAATAAATTATCTACACCACAATTAGACGATGCAGAATTTTCAATTTTTGGTGTAGATAATGGAGAAGCAACAGCTTACGGTTTAGCAACTTATACCAGTCCGGTTTCTGGTAAATCTTATGTATTTGTTACCCAAGCAGATGGTAATAAAGTAGCTCAACTAGAATTAACTTCTAAATTAGGTCCCGCTGACGAACAATTAATAGAAGCTGAAGTTGTTCGTACTTTAGAATTACCAACACCCACAGGTGATGCAGAAGATTCCCAATCAGAAGGAGTTGTAATTGACCAAGAATTGGGTTTCCTTTACGTAGCCTTAGAAGATCAAGTAGGTATACTCAAGTTCTCTGCCGAACCAAATAGTGGTAGTGATTTCACTGTAGTTCAACCTGTAGATGCTGATTACTTAGTTCCCGATATCGAAGGTTTATCAATATACTACGGTGACGACGGAACTGGTTATTTAATTGCTAACAGTCAAGGTGATTCTTCCTATGCTGTGTTCAGTCGGGAAGGTAATAACGAATATTTGGGTAGCTTTGTTGTTGGTGACAATAACGGAATCGATCAAGTAAACGAAAGCGATGGTTTAGATGTAATTAACGTACCTTTGGGAGAAGAATTCCCCAACGGATTATTAGTATTACAAGACGGTGCAAACGATCCACAAAACGCTGTTGAAGATGATGAAGAATTAGAAAATAACAGCACCAATTTTAAATTTGTACCTTGGGATGGAGTTGCAAATGCATTCGATAATCATCTGAAAATTGACACCACCAGCTACAATCCCCGCAATCCTCAACCGCAATCTTTAGTTAATGGAATTGCTAGCGGTGATACTACCCAAAATTCTACAGTTTTATGGGCGCGGAGTACATTTACTGGTGAAGTCACCTTTGAATATTCCACATCGGCTGAATTTGATTCCGTTATCGGAACAGTTAACGCAAACGTAGAAAATATTAACGTTCCCGTCAAAGTTGAAATTGACGGTTTAAATCCAGGAACCGAATATTACTATCGCGTTACCGATGCTGCTGGAGATATTGCAATCGGTGAATTTCAAACCTCTGCTGAAGTTGGTAATTATCAAGGTTTCCGCTTCGGAGCTACCGGAGATTGGCAACAAGCACCTCCTTATCCTTCTCTCAAAAATGCAGATGAAAGGGATTTAGAATTATTTGTCAAACTTGGAGACACCATTTACGCAGACTTAGAAACTCCAGCACTACCCGGAGTTACTCAAGCTCGTACAATTTCCGATTTCCGCACCAAACAAGCAGAAGTCTTAACCACTCGTTTCGATTTAAATACCGTTCCCGAACTTTACGCAACTACCTCAATTCTCGCAACCATTGACGATCATGAAATCGTTGATAACTTTGCTGGAGGTGCAGCACCTGGAGATTCCCCCGATGCTCCCGATATTGGTTCTTCCGACGAGCCGATATTTACCGACAACGTAGAATTTGTTAACGATACTCAAGCTTACGAAGACGCTTTACAAGCCTATCAAGAATATCATCCCTTACAAAATAAGTTCTACGGAGAAACTGGAGACTCCCGCACGGCAAACGAAAGAAAACTTTACCGTTACAATACCTACGGTAGCGATGCATCAGTAATCATGCTCGATAGTCGCTCCTTCCGCGATGAACAAATTAATCCAGCCAACTTAACAGATCCTAGCGATGCTGGTAGATTTTTAACAGAAGCTTACGATCCAAATCGTACTCTTCTAGGAAGACAGCAAGTAGAAGATTTAAAAGCAGACTTACTTGATGCTGAAGAAAAAGGTATTACTTGGAAATTTATCACCATTCCCGAACCAATTCAAAATTTTGGTTTATTGAATGCTGAAGATCGTTTTGAAGGTTATGCAGCCGAAAGAACCGAAATTCTTAAATTTATTGACGATAACGATATAGATAACGTTGTCTTCATGGCTGGTGATTTCCACGGTACTATTGTTAATAACCTTACCTACCAAACCGCTCCCGGAACCGAACAAATTGCCACAAATGCCTTTGAAATTGTTACAGGGCCAGTTGCTTTTAACGATGGTTTGTTTGGCCCAACCGTAGCCAATTTAGCCACCGCAGCAGGTTTAATTACTCCAGAACAAAAAGCATTTTACGACGCTTTACCAGTTGCTGGCGACACAGATAGCGAACTTAATGACAAAGACGATTTCATTAAGAATTTACTTGTCGAGCAAACTACACCTTTAGGTTACGATCCAGTTGGCTTAAATAACAACTTGCCTCAAGCAGAAAATTTAATTGATGCCGAATTGTTACAAGGTGATTACACATCTACGCACACCTTTGGCTGGACTGAATTCGATATTGATGCTCAAACCCAAGCATTAACAGTAACAACCTACGGAATCGAACCATATTCCGAAGCAGAATTACTGGAAAACCCCGAAGCAATTACCAGCAAGGAACCGCAAATAGTCAGCCAATTTGTAGTTAATCCTCAAGAAGTAGATCCATTAATACCTACTTTCATCGACACCAGCAACACAGATACAGCTGGAAACGTAATAGAATTAATCGATCTCACAGCATACGCAGAACAAACCGTAACAGCTACTTATGAAATCAACCGAGAAGCTGATTACGACAACAACGTTTACTTCTATACAGTTAATGATGCTGACGGTAACATCGGTAATATAGCTCCAGATGCTAGCGGTTATTTACAAGCTGCGTTAAACAACGTTGTTAACTCAAGCCAAGGATTAACAACTCCCGACGAACAAACAACTACGGGAACCCTTGAAATAGCAGGTGGTGATATTCTTGGTGTTTTGATTGTTGCCGACGGTACACTTAGTGAAGCTAAGAATAACCTTGATAGTGTAGAAGGCGTTTACTTCTCTTACGTAGGAGCTAACACCGACAACGGAAGTTTCGATCACATCAAATTTGAGAATGGTATGTTCAAAATAGAAGACTTAGTTAACGGTGGCGATCGAGATTTCGACGACATTGAAATCAAAATGGAATTCATCGTTTAATATTATGTCCGGTTGAACAGTGAATAAAGCTATTAAATATTAACCAGATCCGGACTTTCAAGTTATTTGAATAGTCCGGCTTTTTAATGATTTTTTTATTAGATTATAGTCATGTATTGCTCAACTTAATTAGACATCTTTGGAAATAAAAAAACACCTCTCTCCTACAAGGAGAGAGGCTTTAAACCCCACTTCCCTCGTAGGGAAGGGGGGTAGGGGGGTTAGGTTTTCGACTATACAGAATGTTTTCTTGCAGATGTCTATTGATTCTGACGTGCTTGTAATGTTTTTACCAACAATCCATGTTTGGGTGCAAAAATCATCGCGATCACAAACAACAAAGTTTGCAATACTACAATACATCCACCTGTTGATGCATCTAGATGATAGCTAATATAAGTCCCCATTAAGCTAGAAAATATCCCAGATACGACAGCAATTAATGTCATTTTATTAAAATTATCGCTCAACATATAAGCAGTTGCTCCTGGAGTTACTAACATTGCAATTACTAAAATAATTCCTACTGTTTGTTGTGCGGCAACAATAGTTAAAGCTAATAAAGATAACAAAATATAGTATAAAGCAGTGGTATTTAATCCTATACTACGGGCGTGAGTTGCATCAAAACAAAATAGCAGTAAATCTTTTCGCAGCACCATTAAAAATATCATGGTGATTATGCAAATGATGATTGTTTGAATTAAGTTTTGGTCGGAAATACCTAAGACATTTCCAAATAAAATATGTAGTAAATCTATATTGCTCGGGGTTTTAGAAATTAATACCAAACCAAAGGCGAAAAAACCTGTAAATACCAACCCCATTACAGTATCTTCTTTAATTCTAGTTTTAGATTGAATAAACCCAATAGAAACTACTGAACCCAAACCAAACACAAAAGCTCCAATAGCAAGGGGAATATTTAAAATATAAGCAATAACAACTCCTGGAAGAACTGCATGGGATACCGCATCTCCCATTAATGCCCATCCCTTAAGAGTCATATAACATGAAAGCACCGAACAAACTACACCCACTAAAGAACTTACAAATATTGCCTTAACCATAAATTCATACTGTAAAGGTGCAGCAAACCATTGCCAAATTGCTTCTATACTCATAATGTTTGAAATTAAAAAAATTTAGAATTACCAATTATCAATTATCAATTATCCAGAACTTACTCAAAGCCCCCCTTTTTAAGGGGGGTTGGGGGGATCTCAAGGTGTCAAAAACCTAATACAGCCTTGCAATTTAGTAAGCCCAATTATCAATTACCAATTACCAATTACCAATTATCAATTATCAATTACCAATTATCAATTATCAATTACCTATTACCAATTATCAATTATCAATTACCTATTACCAATTACCAACTACCTATTACCAATCCCCAATGCCCCATGCCCAATCCCCCATGCCCAATTACCAATTACCAATTCCTTTAATTGGCATCATTCCTTCAAAAGTACGGGAAATATTCTCTTCTGTGAAAATTTCTTCTGTAGGGCCATATGCCAAAATGGTACGATTTATTAATACAACATCATCACAAAAAGTAGAAATTGAAGAAAGATCGTGAGTTGAAATCAAAATTGTATGACCCATATTACGTAATTCTACTAAAAGTTGAATAAGTGCTTTTTCTGTTTTAATATCTACTCCCGCAAAGGGTTCATCTAAGAGAATTATTTGTGCTTGTTGCGCTAAAGCACGCGCTACAAATGCTCGTTTCTTTTGTCCTCCTGAAAGTTCTCCAATTTGTCGGGATTTAAATTCACTCATATTGGTTCGCGCTAAACTTTCTGCTACGGCTTGGCGGTCGTTTTCACGAGGAATTCTTAATAAATTCATATAGCCGTAGCGCCCCATCATCACTACATCTTGTACGTCGATCGGAAAATTCCAGTCTACATCTTCTGATTGGGGGATATAAGCAACTAAATTTTGTTTTTGCGCCTTTTTAATGGGCATTCCTTTAATAAAAACACGTCCATTTATTGGCTTAACAAAACCCATAATTGCTTTAAATAAAGTCGATTTACCCGAACCATTCATCCCCACTAAACCGCTGATAGAACCGCGATTTAATTGGAGATTAGCTTTATGTAAAGCTATCTTTCCGTTATAAGCAACTGTACAGTCTTCTACTTGAACTGTAATTTTAGACATCATATTTATTAATTATTTAATTAGCTTTATTAGCAAGATTTGCTTTAATATTCAATCAATCTTTTACTATTTTAAACCCTGAACTAAGGTATTAATATTGTGTTCTAATAACTTAAAATAAGTAGGTGCAACACCATCTGCTTGTGTAAGTGAATCGACATAAAATACTCCGCCAAATTTTGCATTGCTTTCTTTTGCTACTTGTTTTTGAGCATTAGCGCTGACGGTACTTTCACAAAAGACTGTGGGAATTTGATTTTTCCGCACTGTATTAATTACTTTTCTTATTTGTTGTGGAGTCGCTTGTTGTTCGGAATTAACCGCCCACAAATACTTTTCCTTTAATCCATAATCATTCGCTAGATAAGAAAATGCCCCTTCGCAAGTCACCATAAAACGTCTATTTGCAGGAATTTCTGCCACTGTTTTTTGTAGTTTTTGATCAACTTGCTTTATCTGCTCGCTATAAGTTTGAGCATTCGCATTGTATGTCTCTGCATTAGCTGGATCTAAATTCACTAAAGCTTGACGAATATTTTCTACGTACTTCAAAGCTAGTTTTGGTGACATCCAAGCATGAGGATTCGGTTTTCCTGCATAAGCATCTTCGCTAATATCTATCGGCGTAATACCTTCACTTAAAGTTACATGAGGCACATTTTTGAGATTCCCATAAAACTTCTGCGCCCAACGCTCCAAACCTAAACCATTATCTAGTATTAAGTCTGCATCTTGCGCTTTAACTATATCGCTAGGAGTAGGCTCATAACCGTGAATCTCCGCTCCCGGCTTTGTCAAAGATTGAACAATCGCTTTGTCTCCTGCAACGTTACGAGCCATATCAGCAAGCACCGTAAATGTCGTTAGAATAACTTTTTTGTCCGTATTAGAATTTTGTGCAGTGTTACCAATATCTTGCACCGAATCAGACAAGTTTTCCGAAGGGCTACACCCCCAAAGACACAATCCAAATACTATTCCCGTTGAAATTGCAAATTTTCTTATATAAAGTTGTTTACCGAAAATGATAGACATATGTCTCCCGATAACAAAAAAATCATAATTTTCTCATTTTTTTCATCATACATTACTTATTTTCTAAAAATGAAAGAATAATGAGAATCAGTTGATAAATTTATTTATAGATAAAAAATTAAGACTATAGGGTTGGGGGGAATAGCTTCGTAGGTTGGGTTAAGCGGAGCGCAACCCAACACAGATGTTGGATTACTCGTAGAGAAAGCTCGGCTAACACATACTATAAATACATTGTTAGTAGTTGTGCTTCAGCACTAATTGTATTGAGCGCTAAAGCGCAACTACGAACGAACGAACTTTAATTATTTAACTAATTTCATCGCTTTTTCTTTTAATGCTTCTGCTGTCAAACCGTTAAAGCCCATCAATTCACCAGCACTCGATGTGGTTTCTCCACGTCTCCAGGACAAGGTATCTCGCTTACAATTACTCCGCAGCATTATGGGTTCTAACATCGCTGGAGCGCCGCCGGTAGCACCGATTAAGGCATCTCCATCGAATATTTCGGCAAATTTGTCATCCGAGATAAAATCACCGTCTGCATGAGAACAAGTATCCCAAGCTGTGTCTTCGGGACGATATAAACGACGGGGGTTAATTACGGAAACGATTTTAACGCCAATTCCTGATTTTTGCAGATGTTCGGCTGCCTCAAATACTGGCTTTAACATCATATCGCCAATTACGGCAAAGACTACTTTCTTATTGCCATCGGTGTTTTGTAATACTATTGCACCATCTTTCAAGGCTTGACGGGTTTGTTCTAAAGTAGTACGAATCGGTAATGGTGATTTACTTGCAGTGATGACAATTCCTTTATTCTTGGTAGTCAAAGCCCATTCGTAACAAGCTTGAATGCTGTTGGCATCGCAAGGGAATAAGGGGAAAATATTGCCGTTACGCATCATGGAAGCAAAGTAAGCTTCGATTTCCGGACGTTGGTGAGTCCATCCGTTGCGCCCTTGCTCTAATGCACCGGCTGTAAATAAGGTGATTGTGGAAGGAGTTGCACGGCGTAATTCTGCCATTGCTTGAGTTACAGTTTGCCAAATTGGTAAACCGTTGATGGCAAAGGATTCGTAGGAACACCACAAACTGCGTCCGCCCATCAAGCATAAACCGGCAGCTAATCCAGCACAAGCGTCTTCGCTCAAGGGTTCGTAAACTTGTCCCTGTGGTGCTTGATTGTAATCATCATCTTGTGTCGGATGAATAATTTTTAATGCTTGGTTGATATTACCAATACCCGATGCAGCGTTTCCGTCAGCGTTGGTAACTAAGAAGTTTTTGTCAGCTTGTCCAACTTTACCAACTAAAGTACCCATCGCGGTAGTAGAAACTTTGGCATCTCCACCAACTTCAAATTCCTGCAAAGGCAATTCACCGATTTCGGGTAAATCTAGCTCAAATTCAGTCACAGCAGTCTTTCCAGCGGGACCACCACCAGCGCGATCGCAATTGTTTCGTACCAATTCCCAAGCTTTTACAGGTAGAGCGCGTTTCTTCAAAGCTTCCACCATATGAGGAGCATCCAAAGTATCCTTGGGATAAAGGTTGTGGGATTTAGAACCAGTAGCGTGAACCCCGGAACCTTTAAGCTGTTTAATAATAAATACAGTTAATTTTCCACTCAAAGCTGATTTCGCTGCTTTATCAACTCCTTCCAATACAGCTTTAGTAAACTGCAATCTTCTTTCAAAGGAGAATTCAGTACTATCTACATAATCTCCCGGCTGATTGTTATCGTCAAAATCTTTAGCATCAACAATAACAACTTCTTCAAAACCATTACCAACCCAATAATTTCCCATTTGATCGTTGGTTTTCAAAGAAACCATACTGTGATGCTCCTGAGAATAACCATTCCACACCAACACCGGCAGGAAATTAGTAACTTGAGGAAAAGCCGTATTAAAATGCGCGATCGCACTCATAATATAAGGTTCCCCCAAACCTCCATCACCAACAGTAAAAGGGAATAACTTATCGCGATTTAAATAAGCCGCAGCCATTGCAAAATGCTGACCTTGACCTAAAGGTCCCGCAGGTGCGAGAATACCGGGAATCATCCCCGACAGATGCCCGAGCAATCCGTGCTTCTCGCGGAAACGCTCTCTTAACTGCTGCACCGTAGTAATATCCATGTCTTCTAAAGAGCGATCGAGAAACATCGCACTATAGAATCCAGGAGCATGGTGTCCGACTTCAGTCAGAATATTCTTATAACCCAGCATTACCAAAGCAGCATAAGCTTCCGCTTGAGATGCAAAACCCCCTGGATGCCCCGAAGCTTTAGTTCCAGTTACCTGTAATGTTAAATAACGTAAAGCATCGGCATAAAGTAAAGTTTGGTAAATAGCCGCTTTATCTTGAGTATCGCTAATAGCAGTTTTACCTTGTGGAATCGCGCTTTCTGAAGCGTACTTATCAAAATCCGGTAAAGCATCCCCAAAATATTGAATACCCTCGCAAAACTTGGGAGCAGATGTAGCCTTTGGTGTTGTTGCAGTCATGCCGATAACCTAATATACGAATCAATTGTAAATGCTGTTTTCTATTTAACAAAAATTTTACAACTTTACGGCGATCGGCGTTGATTGTAATTTCTCTATGTATAGATAAATAATCGGTATGGGGAATGGGGGATAGCAGAATAGTTAGGAGTTAAGAGTTAGGAGTTAAGAGTTAAGAATTAAGAGTTAAAAATAAAAAACTACTGGGTAACTAACTGTTCCGGTACGGGATTAATTGAAAATTGAATAATTAAAGAGTCAATGTGTTAAATAAAGTCTGTAATTATACGGTTAATTCTCTTCGTGTTTTGCAAGGGCGATCGCCCAATTCAGAAGCTTGTATAAACTGATTTTGAAAAAATGATACCAAATATAATATCCTTGTTATCTGAATGTATAATTTTTAATAAATTAAGAATTAAAAGATAAGTTTGAGATTATCAGAAATGCAATACGCTCTAATTAAGTAAAAACAGCGACAGCAGCGACTTCAGTAGTGGTCGAAATGATTGGAAAAATAATTATTATCAACGGATCGCCAGGAGTAGGAAAATCAACAACAGCAAAACTTCTTGCTCAATCTTCTCAAAACTCGGTTTGCATTCGAGGAGATGATATAAAACATTGGATTATTAACCGAAACTCCGAAAATTTAGCACGAGGTTTGACTTATATAAATGGTGGAGCTTGCTGTAGAAATTATTTGCAAGCAGGTTATGAATTAATTGTATTTGAATACGTTTTTACAAAGAAAGTTGATGTCGAAAGGTTTATAGAAAATTGTGGCATTAATTCCTGTTTTCTATTTACTTTGATTGCTCCATTGTCAATTCTTAAACAGCGCGAAAAGTTACGTCAGAATCGTAAAACATTGGGGAAAGCTGTTGATATTGCTTATGATGAGATAATTCAAAATAAATCGGATTTAGGAACCTTTATAGATACAGAATTTCTTTCACCATCAGAAGTTTGTGAATTAATTCATCAAAGTATTAGAAAAGCCACCATAAATTAATCATACCAACGTGAAGCAAGTTCGCACAGATGATAAAGCGGTTCGGACAACTCCTTACCACGCTCGGTTAATTTATAGGTAACTTGTGGTGGAATTGTAGGTTTGTAATCGCGGTCAATAATACCAATCTCTTCCAACATTCGTAACCTTTCGGTCAAAACTTTAGTAGAGATTCCATCAACTTCGCGTTTTAGTTCCCCAAAACGTAACGCTCCTTTCGTATCTAATATCCATAATATATACATCGTCCACCGTCCTGATATTTGATTGAGTAGTTTTTCCAAGGGAGTAGATTCAGGTTCGGTCATAGTAACAGTAGTTTCTTATAAGTTATCGAGTTACTAGATGGTAACTACTTTACTTTATTAACTATTAGCTTTAATGTCTAATTAAACATTAGAAAAACACTTACACTTACCGTAAAAACAAAAAATGAGAAATCAAACTTGGTACATTGCTATTTTAATAGGATTGATGTGCATTTTGCGATTTAGTCTTAGTGCTGTTGGTTACGCTGACCCACATTGGTTAATGGAACAACTTAATATACCTATAAATTATAATCTTCAAATGCCTTATGTTATCCGTGTTTGGGCAATTCGAGATATTATAATTGCGGTGCTTGTTGCTTGTGCAAATCAAAACACTATTAAAACACTCTTGTTAGCCTGTATTGCAATTGATTTTACCGATATCCTATCCGCACATTTGAGTGGTTTAGCAGGGTTATTTAATACATCTGAAACTTGGTCGCTGAAATTAACTGCAATTGTTGCACTTGTTCCAGAAATTACAGCATTAGCATTACTTACTTTTCATAAAAGACAAGAACAGACTAATCTTGAAAAGCAGTTAGAATAATTATCCTACCTAAACATCAAATTTATACCGTTGAATTAGTTCGTAATTGATTATAGGTTGGGTTAGACACGATTTACATCCTCTAAGATTCTAACGACAATTTTTATTAATCGTGTCGCAACCAAAGATCAATTATTTAACAAAGGTTGACATGATTATTTGACTTGAGAAATTACCTGTCCAATTTCTTGAGGAGATGCTCCTATAGCTAACATTG
>CAYMZW010000053.1:9492-22839 GCA_964395005.1 uncultured Rivularia sp. | reverse complement strand
ACACCTTCTTAAAATTAATTTTGTAATTCAGCCTTGCCTATTCCATCTAAACCAACAGATGCCAGCAAGTTTTCCCAAGCCGCAGCAACTTCTAAATCATTTGGTTGAGAACGTTTGAGTGCTGCAAGATTTTCTATCGCCTCAAACCAGTACCCAGATTAGCTGTACAGTGTTACTTGTTCTAAAGATTGTGGTTTATTCAGTTGATTTACCAATGCAGAATCTAAGGAAATCCGACGCACTAATCCTTCTACAAAGGGATTTTTTGGTCCTGCTTGTTGACAAATCATCGACACTATAAATCGATAATCTTTGTCTTTTTCTAAGGCTGCTTCTGTTTGTGGCAAGGTGAAACTAACAATCCCTGGAGCCTTATCTATATTTACCTCTGTTTGATAAATTCCTTCTCCTTCTTCATTTTCCAAAGTAAATTCTAAGGCTTTTGCTGAAGTTGCAGGCACGTATACCATGAAACTGGGATGAGAAGATGCTGTGAAGCCTAATTTCGAGGATGGTAATAATGGAACTAAAGTCTTGTCAACGGTTTGACTTTTTACGCCTATGGAATCTGCAACCCCTGACTCACACATACCGTTATTCCTTCTACCACCTCCAACTGCGGTTTTAGGCGCTCTTTCACCTTTACGAGATTTAAATGCTACATTTGAGCGCTTACCACCAGAAGCAGTTTTTTTAGAACTTGCATTCTGTGCTTGAACTTGTGTCGTTGAAGCAGGAATTAAAGCACATTGAAGCAGTAGGGTGGCTGCACTAAATACCAAGCAATGTTTTATTCTATTCATGTTAAAGTTCTTTGCTATATAGCTATATAAGATATAGTTCCCAAAATCGAGAGAGTACTAACAGGATTATTGATTTTATATTTATTTATCAGCTTCCTCCTCTCTTCCTAAAGCCAATTACCAACGAGTACAAAAGGTGCCCAATAAAATGGATGTTTAAATGCTTTTTGTTTGATTAGTGAAATTTGAGCTTGTCTTAATGCTTCTGCTTTGGAGATTGTGGGTTTTGCTAATTGCTTGTAAAATTCGACCATGAATGCCGAAGTTGATTTGTCGTCTACAGCCCATAAGCTAGCTAGAGTACTGCGTGCGCCGGATCGAACTGCTACACCTGCTAATCCTAATGCTGCTCGTTTATCTCCTTGTGCTGTTTGACAAGCGCTTAAAACTAAGAGTTCGATGGGATTTTTGCTGTACGTGTTGCGCTTTTGCAGTAATTCACCTAATTGTTTAACATCAACGCGGTTATCCCAGGTGAGAACAAAGGTGTCTTTAGCGGTGGAACTAAATTGTCCGTGGGTTGCTAAATGTACTACGGGAAAGGGGGTATTGCCGATTTGTTTTTCTATAGCTTTGGTGGTAAATTTTTGATTGAGAAGTACCTTGGAAGAAATTTCTGATTTAATTCGATTAATTTCTGTTTCTACTCCCGGAAGTGAAGTAAATCCTTGTCTGGATTCGCTTAATCCGGCTACTAATAGTTTTAAATCCTTATCTTCTAAAGCTCGGGGAGCAAATAGCTGTAGTCCCGGTGTTAGTGCTAAATTGTACTTTTCTATTAAGTATTGTTGACCGTCATAAAGCGCTGCCATTGGTAAATTTTTCATCGAACCATCGAGTACAAAAGCTAGAGTTTTGATATCGTTTAACTGCAATTCTGCTTCTGCTGGCTTGATGAGTAAATCGTAAAATTTTTGCGCGATCGCCAAACGTTCTTTTTTCAAAGATGTACGTCTGAGGGAGCGTCGCATTTTCTGAATGATTTTTTCTAGTTCGCTTTGAGGAATTTGGCTGGTGTAATGACGTAAGGTTTGGTTGGGTAAGGAAAGAACAACTTCAAGCCGGTCTGGTAAGATGATTGGATAGATAACGGCAGCTTGAGGATCTATTTGATCAATTTGAGTGGGACTATTAGTTAAGCAGGCTTCTCGAAAATAATTATCTAATTCTGCTAGCTGCAAAGATTCTATTACTTGACGCGCTTTTTTGAGATTGTTTTGATTTGTTTGTGCGGTTTGTTTAACAGATTTATTTTTTATAGATTCGGGTTGAAGTAATAAACTAACTAATTCGCGATAAACGGGTTCTACACTTTCACGAAAGGAAAACTGAATATTAACGTTACTAGAAACTAAATCGTTACGAATTGTGCTTAAAGTATTGACAGCTTCACTGTAGGCTGATATAGCTTTTTCTATTTGGTTTTGCTTTTTTAATAATCTTCCTAATTGCCATTGCCAGCGATAAGCAATATCGTTAGCGTTAATTGTTTGCGCTAATACTAATGCTTTTTCGGTGAGTTTCTGCGCTTCCGATAGCTGCCCTGTTTTTTCGTAAACTTCTCCTAAATAACCGACGGCGTAGGATTCTGCTCGTGAATCTCCGATGGTTTTAGCTTCTTGAATCGCTTTTGCGAGAAGTTTGGCAATATAATCATTTCCTCTATTATTATCTTTGATTTTTTCTAAGCTTTGGACAAAATTGACTTTTGCATATACTGCTTTACGAGAAGGAGGTAAGCTTGCGATTAAAGTTTCTATTTGCGGTATCAACAAATTTGCTTGCTGCCATTTTTGCATATCTATTAACAAACGCAATTGATTCAACTGCACCTGAATTTTGTTAATCGGAGATGTTGATGCGATAATCGCTCGTTGATAATATTTAGAAGCTTTTTCAAGAGATTGTCTATCGCGAGCATTATTACCTAAACTAAGCAATGCCGCAGCGATATCGCTGTGAGAGTTTAATTTTTCTGCTATAGCTAAACTTTGCTGTAAAACTTTTTCAGATGTCTGTAAATCTCCCATTAATCGCAGAGTATCGCCAAAATTGAGTAAAGTAGCTGCTTTGAGTAAAGATGGCGATTGTTTTTGCAAGTTTTGATTGACTTGTTCTAAAGTAGCCTTAGCGCGGGGATAAAGCCCTAATGCTTTCAAAGCCTGGGATTGATTGATTAAACTGCGGATGTAACCATCATTATTATCTACTTTCTGGTAATTTTCGCCAGCATCTACCCAGACATCCAGCGCTCGTTGCGTCTTTCCTTGAGATAGTAAAATACTACCTTGAATATTTAAAGCAGCAGCCTGTAAAGACTTTGCTGGTACAGTATCTAGATTATTCAATAACTTCAGGCTATTTTCTATAGCTTGATTGGCTTGCTCTATTCTTCCTAGCTGTTGATATGCTAAAGCCAAATTACTCAGCACCGCACTTTGATTAAGAGCATCACCTTGGGAATTATAAATTTGTTGAGCTTGCTGCCATTTTGCTACAGCTTCTACAAACTCCCCTGCTTGATAATGTTTTTTTCCTGCTTGTACTAATGCTTTCGTTGAAACTTCTTTCGCTTCAACTGCTGCAATATTTAATACCTGTAATCCTAAAGGAAAATTTAAATTAGTTAAGGTGATGCTCAGTAAAGTAATTATTAGTCCTAAACTAAAGCCTCTCAAGAATTTCCTGGCAGACAAATAAACAATAATTATCTTGCAATTGGTAAAAATTTTATATAGTAACCGCATTTATTTTTAAATGCTTGTCTTATTTTTTACTTAAACTTGATTTCTGTTATAGCCTTTAAAGAAGTGATTTAGAAGAATTGTTTGGAAATATATTATTAAACAGAGAGAGAGCATTAGGTATTGGGCATAAGGAAGACGGAAAGAAAAGAATGAACTAACTCATAATTGTTTGCTATCCCCAATTCCCAATCCCCAATGCCCCATTCCCCATTCTCATGTTAGTTATCACTTAATTTTGGGAACCCTGAAACAGTAGCGCACGAACGGAAGTTTATTCATGTGGGTGAAGCTCAAACAGCTAATATGGCAATGGCGTGGTGTTTTAATTGCTTCTCCTAGCGTTGGTATTTTATTAATTGGATTGCGCTTGGCTGGGTTGTTACAGTCTTTGGAGTTGGCGGCTTGGGATCAATTTTTTCGTTTGCGCTCCTCGGAAGCGGTTGATTCGCGCATTGTCATTGTGGAGATGAACGAATCGGATATACAAAAGCTGGGATATCCTTTATCAGATGAGAAGCTAGCGAAGTTATTATCAATCGTCAAGCAATATAAACCATCAGTTATTGGACTTGATATTTATCGCGATTTACCTGTAGAGCCAGGATTTAAGCAGCTTGAGGAAATTTTCGCATCCACACCCAATTTATTCGGAATTCAGAAGATGACGGGTAGCGCTTCTACTTTTGTCAATCCACCACCAAAGTTAAAAGAATTAGGACAAATAGGCGCTTCTGATATAGTTGTAGATCGAGACGGTAAAGTTAGACGAAATTTATTATCTATCGATTCGGAAGATGGGGAAACTATCTTAGGTTTGGGAACGCAGTTAGCTGTTAGCTATCTTGAAACTAAAGATATTTATCCAGAATTTGTGGGGGAAGAAGCTGAAAAGCTCAAACTTGGTAAAGGTATTTTAGTTGAATTAGATGAATCGGATGGTAGCTACGTGCGGAATGATATCGGTGGCTATCAGATATTAGCTAACTTTCGCAACCTCCGCTCTGGCTTCCATACAATATCTATGAGTCAAGTGTTGGCGGGAGAAATGCCACCCGAATTTGTTCGCGATCGCATTGTTTTAATTGGCCCAACTGCGGCAAGTTTGGATGACTTTTTTTATACTCCTTATCGCGAGAGAGTCAGCGGAGTTGCAATTCATGCCGATATTGCCAGTCAATTAATAAGTATGGCATTAGAAGGTCGTCCGCAAATTCAAATATGGTTAGATACTTATGAGTATTTGTGGATTTTTGCGTGGTCATTTCTCGGAGCAGTATTAAGTTGGAAGCAGCGTAACAGTAAACATTCAGCAAGTTTAATTATTCTACTATTAGGAATTGGTTTAATTGGTGGAAGTTATTTAGCTTTCTTAATAGGTGCTTGGTGGATTCCAGTTGTACCGGGATTATTGGCTTTATTCGGTTCAGCAATTACCGTTACAGCAATTGTGGCTCGCGATACATCAACAATGCGTAAAACTTTTGGACGCTATTTAACAGATGAGGTAGTTGCAAGTTTATTAGAAACACCAGAAGGGTTAAAGATTGGTGGAGAAAACAAAAATGTGACAATTTTAGTCTCCGATTTGAGGGGATTTTCGGCAATGTCGGAACGGGTTTCTCCAGAAAAAGTAGTTGAGATTATTAACCTATATTTGGCAGAAATGACCGATATTATCAACAATTACAAAGGTACAATTAACGATTTTATGGGCGATGGTATCTTTGTCATGTTTGGTGCGCCAGTGTCTTTTGCTGATAACGCTCAACGTGCGGTAACTTGTGCTGTTGCTATGCAGTTAGCAATGGATGGAATCAATCAAAAATTAGCACAAATGAATTTACCACCTTTAGAAATGGGTATTGGTATTCATTGCGGGGAAGTGCTTGCGGGAAGTATTGGTTCAAAAGCCCGTGCTAAGTATACCGTAATGGGAAGCAACGTTAATCTGGCAGCACGAATTGAAACTTATACCGTTGGCGGACAAATATTGGTATCTCAAGAAACTGTAGATACGGTAGGAGAAATTATTCAACTTTCCGGAGAAATGCAGGTACAGCCCAAAGGATTCACCGCACCAATTTCAATTTTTGAAGTCGGGGGAATTGGTGGTAAATATAATTTATTTTTGCCAGATGAGAAAGACTCTCTTACCTCTTTAACAAATAAAATATCTGTAAAATATCGAATATCTCAAGGTAAACATATTTCAGAAGAACAATTTGCAGGTTATTTTGTGAAATTGTCTTTAGATAGTGCAGAATTAATTACAAATCATTCGCTAAAAGTTTTTAGCAATCTTCAGATACAGTTAGCTGTAGAAAACGAACAATTAAATCAGCAGCATATTTATGGCAAAGTAGTAAAAATATTGGATGAAAATCAAAATTTTAGGCTTCGTTTTACTGCATTACCAGCAGAAATTAAAGCTTGGTTTGGGGAAATGTGTGAGAAACAGTGAGCAGTTAGCAGTAATAATTCTTTCTTCCCCCTCTCCCCCCTCATTAAATATTGCTCTGACAATAAGCTTGAGATATTCCCCCAGAATTGGGTGTAACTTCCGGTACTTCTGCAACAAATTCAACATTACCCTCTGCATCAACAATCCATCCTTGTGCTTCAACTATTTCTTTTCGGATATGATTAGTTGAAGATGTTGAAGATACAGCAGATACAGAAGTCTTTTGATTTGCAGATGCAGAAACCACATCAACTAAATCAACCATTGGATTATTAACTGCAAATAATTGATTTGGGCTTTCTGGTAATCCTCCTCTTCCAGTAACTGTAAAGTTACCAGTTTGATTCTTACTACATCCTGAAGCAATTTTTTGACTGGAATCAGCTAATCCTGTCGGTAATTGAACCAATCCAGAATTCGGATCTGTTGCAATGGTGTTGATTTCGACTACACCGTTAAATTCTGCCCCTAACTCAGATGACGCTGTAATATCGCTTTCTGGGGTGAGAAATTCTCGAAATTGAGTACCAAAAATACCTTCAGCAGTAATTGCTATTTTACCTCCAAAACTTTCTTCTGCATTTGCGGTAATATCGCTATTTTCCAAAGCAACTAAAGTCAAGGTATCGATATTTATATTACCTCCCGTTGCTGTTTGAGTTGCGTTAGTGGTAATGCTGCTACCATAACGTAATTGGATATTTGGTGAATTTAAAGAGATATTCGCTTGGTTTCCAGCTACAGTATCAGCATTGAGAATACCATTATTAAACAAAGCCTTTTTAGTGGCTAAAATACTCAAATTACCTGCTGCACCTTCTTGTTGGCTGCTAACAGAAACTTGAGCATTATTTTTAAGATTGAAATTACTGGTTTCTATATTTAAATTCCCAGCATCACCTATTCCTGGTGAACTGCTAAAAATCCCGCTAGGATAAAAACTACCTGTTTTGTCTTCAATAATTCCTATGACTTTGATATCTAAGCTGTTAACAACCGGAGCAAACCCATCTATATTTACAGTATCCCCAGCCAAGATATTGATATTACCACCTTTACCATTCCCTAAATTACCAGCAGAAATTTGTCCACCATCTCTTAAAATTAATTCTTGAGTTTCTAAAAATATATTTCCTCCATTTCCGTTACCGTTATCGCCAACCTGAGCTAATAAACGGCTGGGAATACCATTTGCTGTTCCGAATAATTTGATTGATTCTGTAGCTTTTATGTTTAGATTACCGCTATTACTGCTGCTATCCGTACCTACATTAATTTCTGCACCATCCCGTACAATTAAATTCTTGGTTTCTATTGTGAGATTACCACCGTTTCCGGTTGCTTTTTCTCTTACTGCTGTAAGCAATTGAGTAGTCATATTTTCTTCACTACCGATAATTTCAAGTTTATCTGTAGCAAAAATATTAATATCTCCTCCTTCTCCACTTCCTTTGGTATCCGTAGTTAAAAATGCTCCTTCTTTTACAGTCAAACTTCCGGTTTCTATACTTATTTTGCCACCATTTCCCGCAGCACCTTTACGAACATCTGCAATAATTCCTCCTGGTTGACGTTTAACATCGGCAAATTCAGCATCGCTAATTTTATTACTAACTTCGATAGAGTCAGATGCTTTAATTGAAATTTCTCCAGCATTACCCAAACTATTAGTATTGCTGTATACACCTGCGCCTTCAATAATTTTTAGGCGATCGCCATTGATAGTTACTCGACCGGCATCGCCAGAACCACCTGTACTAATATCTATCCCACCCAGACCTGAAATAAGGATGTCTTTACCATTAACAGTAATATTACTAGCATTGCCAGTAGCATTAAGCTCTACTTTAGAAAATAAACCTTTTCTACCTTCCGCTCCTTCTAAAGTAAAGTTACTGGGACTAGAAATGATTTCAACTTTATTTGCTGCTTCAACAGTCAAATCACCAACGTCACCGGAACTATAGGTATTAGTTAAGATTATCGAATCTTTGAGAAATAAATTATTCGTTTTAATATAAATTTGACCACCATTACCTAAAGAATTATCTCCTAAAGTATTATTGATATTACTTTGTTCAATAGTCAGATTTCCCGTAGCATTAATATAAATATCTCCCGATTTAGCGTTAGGGTTTCCTAATCCAGCTTTGATTCCGGCTCGAAAATTACTATTGTTTAAAGTAAAATTATTTGCATTGATAAAAATATTTCCATTTTCAGCAGCAGCAACATTAATACTGGATTGGTTAGTTATAGAAATATCGTTAAATTTTGTATTTTCTGAAAAAGTCAAAGATTTTAAATCATTTAAATTAACGGTTCCAGCAGATGATAAACCAGCTAATTGAGCAGTTCCCCCCGGTACCGTAAGAGATGAATTATCTAAGCTAATATTTCCACCAATTAAACCTAAAACTTGATTGGGTTTGATGTTTAAATTAGCTTGCTGTAATTCAATTGGTGCGGGATTATCCCCATATTGCAAACCCAAAGGGACGTTTATTTTAAGTAAAGATGGAATATTTGGTTCCACAGCACTAAAAATACTACCGTCGGATAAATTAATGCTTTCAGCAGTCGAACTAATAAAAGAACCATTAATATCAAGACTAGAACCTTGACCAAATATAATACCTTTAGGATTAATCAAAAATAGATTTGCCGAACCGCTAACTCCTAAAAGACCATTAATATTTGAAATATTATTTCCAGTAACGCGAGTGATTATATTATTTACACCTTGGGGATTAGTAAAAGAAGCTCGCTGTCCTTGATTAACATTAAATTCTTTAAAGCTATGAAACAGATTGCTATTATTTCTCAAACCTCCTTCAATTTGTAAATTATTCAAATTTTGTTTAACAACCGATGGAGAATTACCCAAAGTATTATCGGGAGTTATTTGAGCGGAAACTGAACCAGAAAAGGAAAATTGTAGCAATCCCGCTAAAGCTATATTAGTAAAGCTATAAGAGATTTTATTTAAATAACAGCTTCTTTGCTTCCGCTCATTCATTTTAATTCCCCGAAATAATAATTTTATTTATATAGTTCTAATTTATGGTTCCCTTTTTTATCTAGTAAATAACAAATTTTGTAAATAAATGCATAATTCATTCTTTTTAAATAACTTATTTGTTACATCACAAACTATATAATTGGCAATAGCAAATGCAAAAGATATCAACTTTTATCAACTTTTTTGGCGCTAAAGCGCAACTACGAACCTTAGAATAAAAAAAGCACGCTCAATTAAGAACGTGCTAGGGAGACAAAGTTTAAATTATTTATTAGCTAAAAGTTAATACCGTTAACTTAACCAAGCGTTATCAACAGCGGTAGTTAACTGTTCTTGAGATAAAGTACCAGCATCGAATTTACCCCAAGCATCAACTAGTTCATCAACTTCGGACTTCAGCAAACTAGCACCTTGACTAATCATGAAGCTATCAAGTTGTGCTGATTCGTCAGAATACCAATCCTCTACAACGATTTGTCTCATCACATCATTGCTATCGTTGAGAACGCTAACTTCTAAATCCGACTCACCAGACTTGCTAAACTTAAGATTTCCTTCCAACATCGCACCACCGAAGAGTAAAACATCTTCAGCGATAGCATCACCGACGTTTTGAATGTAGGTTGTAGCTATATCAGTCACCACATCCTTAGCATAATCCTTCATTTCGTCGGCGACTAGGTTATCAAATACATAGGTGTCACCGCTAATTCCACCTTTGAAAGTGTTGTTTTTACCAGCGAGAACAAAAGTATTTTTACCAGCACCACCGACGAAGGTGTTACCGCTACCACCGGCAAGGAATAAGTTGGTACCTTTACCACCTTTAATATTATTGCTCTTACCGTAACTGAGAACTGCATTTACTCCATCACCAGCGTCAATTGTATTCGATTGTCCGCCAGCTAAGATGAAATCGTTACCGCTACCGCCTTTGATGTTGTTGGACTTACCAAAGCTGACAACAATATCGTCACCACCGTCGCTAGCAATTTTATTCTTTTCTCCTCCAACAAAGATTTTATCGTCACCGCTACCACCATCAACAGTGTTGCTTTTACCGATACTAATTACTACATCATCACCGTCACCAGCATAGAACTTGTTGGATTCACCAGCAGCAAACAGCCAGTCATCATCGTCACCACCTAAGACGGTGTTACTCTTACCAGCACCAAGGATAATATCGCTACCATCATCACCGTAGAAGTAGTTAGATTTACCCGCAGCTAAGAGAATATCGCGGTCATCACCACCCCAGAGTTTGTTACTTTCACCCAAACCGATAACGATATCTTTTCCATCATTTGCCAAAAGCTTGTTTGATTTACCAAGTCCGACAACTATATCTGCACCGTCTCCAGATTCCACAGAGTTAGTTTTTCCTGCTGCAACTATGGTGTCATCGTTGTCACCACCAAAGACGTAGTTAGATTCACCCGCAGCAAAGATAAGGTCATTACCCTCGTCACCGTAGATATAGTTGCTCTTTCCTGCTCCTAAAACTAAATCATTATCTAAACCACCGAATAAAGTATTGGTTTTACCAGCACTGACTAAGATATCATCTCCTAATGAAGCATTAGCAATGTTGAGTTGACCACCTGCAACCATGACATCACCGTTATCTTTGAGGAAATCAAAACTGTAGCGCTCTTTTAAGTCAGTTACAAAATCTCCAAAGTTAGGTAGTTGGGGAGTAGGTAGACTAATTTCTGGTAAATCAAAATCGATTTCAGGTAGTTGAGGAATTGGGAAATCCGGTAGAGTTAAATCTGGTATAGATAGATTTGATAAAGATAAGTCAGGGATGGGTAAGTTTGGTAAGGAAAGATTTGGTAGGGAAAATTCGGGTAAGTTAAATTTAGGAAGTTCCAAGTCTGCTACCGGGAGGTTAAAGCTTGGTAAGGATAGTTTGGGTAAAGATAATTCAGGTAAAGAGAAGTTTGGCATCGATAGAGAGGGGAAGCCAAATTCCGGTAGAGAGAAATCGAAATCGGTTAGCGAAAAGTCAAAATCAAAATCAAAGCTGAAATCAGGAAGTAAAGCAGTCGGATCGGGAAGTTTGATTGAGTTAACATCGAAATCGAATAAATCATCCCCGAAGACAAAGTTATTCTTCCCGGCTGCAACAATAATATCTTCACCTTCACCACCAACTGCTGCGTTGAATTTACCAAGAGTGACCATTATGTCATCCCCAGCAGCAGCCCCGGTAAAGTCTACGCTACCAGCATTTTCCCAATTACTTCCAGCGTTCATTTCATCTGTATTCGCATCGGAACCAGCATTACCAGCTTCTTTCGCTTTAAAGCTGCTCAAGTCGGTACTACCAGTTACCGAGTCACCGAAAGCAATATTACCCATACCAGCAGCGACCATAATATCGTCTGCACCACCACCGATAAGAGCGTTGACTTTACCAACACCAACAATTGTATCTTTACTATCACCCCAGGAAGTCAGGACATTGTACATTGCTCCAGCAACCATAGTCGAACTACCGTCACCGACTTTGGTAATCAGATTACCCTTACCCAGAGCAATCAGAGTATCATTACCGTCACCAACTTTGGTCATAGCGTTGTAAAGACCACCCGCGACCATCGTAGTATTACCGTCACCGATTTTGGTGAGGACATTCAATCCACCAGCAGCATACATCTTGTCATTACCGTTACCAGTTTTGAGTAAGACGTTACCACCAAGTCCCACACCCAGCATGGTGTTATTACCACCGGAACTATAGATAGCGTTTGCTCCACCAACGGCTTTGATGTCGTCATCTCCCGAACCAGAAGCAACAACGTTAAGTCCACCAGCTACATGAATCGTATCTTTTCCAGAACCGCTAACAACAACATTTATACCGCCGAGGGCTGTTACATTATTATTACCGTTACTGACATTAATAACATTTCTCAGACCACCAGCAATAACTGTATCGCTACCGTTACCCGCATTAATTACGTTCTCGCTACCAACAGTAGTAATTTTATTAGTACCGTGACTTGCATTAATAACGTTAGCAACACCGTAACCTTCGATAGTATCGTTACCGGAACCAGTATTAACTACGTTTGCACCACCACCAGCGATGATTTTATTGTTACCGTTACCAGCCTTAATAACATTTGCACCACCATAGGCTTCGATATTATCGCTACCGGAACCCGTATTAATTACATTCGCGCCACCTTCAGCATAGATTTTATCAGCACGCCAATCATCGTTAGCATCGATTACATTTGCACCACCGTAAGCTTTGATATTGTCATAACCTTGACCCGCGTAAATCTTGTTGTAACCACCGTGAGCTTCGATAGTGTCGTTACCGGAGCCAGCACTTATATTGTTATAAGCACCTTTAGCTGTAATTTTGTCGCTTCCAGAACCAGCGTAAATTTTGTTGTAACCACCTTCAACATAGATATTGTCAGCGCGGGAATCATCATTTGCATCAATTACGTTGGAAGCACCGTAAGCTTTGATAGTGTCATAACCAATTCCGGCCCAAATATCGTTCTTACCACCCCAAGCTTCAATAGTGTCATTACCATTTCCACCATAAATATCGTTAGAAGCTGCATAGGCTTTAATACTATCGTTACCGTTACCACCTTGAAGATTATTACTTAAACCCCAAGCTTGCAGTTTGTCGTCACCATCTTCACCCCGAACTGTATTCTTACCACCCCAAGCTTGAATAGTGTCGTTACCATTTCCAGCATATATTTTGTTAGAAGCAGCGCGAGCTTTTATAGTGTCATTACCGTTTCCACCCCAAATTGTATTGCTAGCACCCCAAACTTCTATATAGTCGTTACCGTCGTCACCGCGAACTTTATTTTTACCACCCCAAGCATAAATCTTGTCGTTTCCATGACCACCGTAAACATCGTTTGAAGCAGCGCGAGCTTTTATGGTGTCGTTGTCGTTACCACCGTGAATATAGTTGCTAGCACCCCAAACTTCTAAGTAATCGTGACCGTTTTCACCGCGAACTTTGTTCTTACCACCCCAAGCATAAACTTTATCGTTTCCGCTACCAGGGTAGATATTGTTGGAAGCTGCATGGGCTTTTACTGTATCATTTCCACTACCGGCTTTAATTGTATTAGAAAGTCCCCAAGCATCTATATAGTCATTACCGTTACCACCATCTAATTTAGCTTGTCCCGATTTAGAATAAAGCTTATCATTACCGTTTCCACCGTAAAGTTCGGCTTTGAGTGCATAGGCTTTTAAAGTATCGTTACCATCGTATCCGTAAGCTTTACCCCAAACGTTTACCTGTAGAGTATTATTACCGCT
>CAYMZW010000053.1:0-9392 GCA_964395005.1 uncultured Rivularia sp. | reverse complement strand
CGTAAATCTTTGACAATTAAACGAGCATGACCGAAAGGAGCAACAAATTCGGGGAACCATAAGTTATTTCCATTAACCCATTCATCAAGGTTTAAAACATATTCCCCGGTGCTATATTTTTCTTCTACTTCATCGCTTAACCAAGCCCAGTTTACGAATCCGATGGGATTACCGTCGATTTCGTAATAACGGAATTGGTCGTGAATTAAACTTGGAATAAATCTTTCTGTAATATCTAAGATTTGATATTTACTATGTAGTGGAGAACTCATCATTAAATGAGTAATAGAACCAATTAGCTGCAAGCGTTGCTGTACTGATAATGGTGATGCGCTCTGTTCTTGTTCGTTATCTGTAGAAAGATAGTCCGAATTATCGTTATCTACATTTATAATTTGTGGTTGTTCTTCTCTTAGTAATTGCATTTTTATATGAGGAATGATTTAATTTCGATAATTCATTTAAACCAATTAATTCCTAGAGTGACACTGCAAATATCACGGGGTAAAAGTTGATATAAAAATAAAGGCTTTATAAATTACAGGTACAATAATCCTCATTATTTATGAAGACGCATTAGTTTATCGCCGGAAAACCAAGCTGTATCAAGGTTTTTTAATTACAGGGTATTACTGCTTTATTTCGATGTTAAATAGATTTAAAAGCGTATTTTTGATAAAAACCGACAAATTATTATGAAGCGGCTAGGAAAGATATCAACTTATATCAACTTATATCAACTTTACATAGCTTAACAAAAAAAGATATCAACTTTTATATATTTGCAGTTAGAAAAATGGCGCTTACGATAGTTTACAGATAGGGAAACAGCTTAATTACAAGCCTAACTTCTAAGATAAATCTAAATTTTAACCTTATATATATTGGAGAAAAGTAATGTCTAACAATGATAAATACGGTTTGGAAATGGGAAATGAGGAATTGTTAAAGGTGTTATCCAGCGAATCTTACGAGCAGTTAATAGATAGATTAATGAAAAAATGGCTTGAGTCGCTATATCAAAAGACAGATGTTTCGGGTAATTTGTTTGGGAATGAGAGGTAGTATTATGGGGAAGGTTAAAGCTCAAAGGTCAAAGAATCGTAGGTTCGGTTGCTCGATTAATATCCTAACCTAATTACCTATTGCTATATAACCGCAGAGGAGGCTGAGGGAAGAGAACAAAAAAGAGATTCTGGCTCCCAGGTTGAACCTGGGAGAAAGGGTTTGAAAAGTATAGTTCTGTGATGAAAATACTTCCTCTATAGAGCAATACTTAGTATTTATTTGTTTCTGGTAGGGATGCACCTACGTGCGACCAGACGAGTAGTATATTTTTTAAAATTGGAAATCCCTTATTTAACCAACCAAAGCTTTAATATTTTCTTGAAGATGTGGCTCTACTTTTTGCCAACTATTAGCAAGATTAATGTTCATATTGATTTTCGCAACCTCTATTAACGCATCATCAATCGCATATTTCTTGGCTCCTCTCAACCATATTAATATTTCTGCCAAATGCCAGATAGAAGGTGTACCTTCGTAAACAGGAATTGGAGCAAATGGTTCATTTGTTATGATGAGTTTCCTGATATTTTGTCGAGTAAATCCAAGGATTTTCGCTGCATCTGTTAAACCAACAAAATCCGGTGTAGCTTCAATTAAAGTCGCATATGGAATAACTCTTTTGACATCAATAATAGCGCTAGAAACAGCCTCATAAGCTTCGGATGCTTCACGAATAAAACTCAGCGAAATATATCCTTTCTTCCCAATTCCAATTAAAGCATCATCACAACCACCTTCATATAACTTCTCAACATGAATATTGGGGTCAGCTTGAGAATTTTGGAGATTAAACTTTAAAGTAAAATCATACTCTTTCATTGGTTATCCCTCTTGTTCGCAAGAATCATCTGTAATGTTATGTCTTGTACAGTTATCCACTATCCGACGAATCTGCTTCCCATGATTTCCTGCATTTTTTGGGGTACTCCAAACACTAGAGATACAAAAGATTCCACACCTACATTCTTTATCGTTGTAGGGACAATAAATTTTACCCCAAGCATGTGAACCACCAACATCAACGTACCAGCCATTTTGTTCAGCATACTTCAGTGCAGCCTCAACCTCCGATTTTGGATGAGAACGTCTTTTCATCACAACCTTTATTTACACAGAGTAAACCTGAAGCGCTTGGTTGTCAAGTGACAACTAACTGCTTCAAGAAATCAGGAATTAATTATTCTCAGGACTTACGCACGGACAACATAATTACGGTTGTTTCGACGGACATGATATTATGTGATTTCTGGCAAATCACCTATACTACGTCATTACTCCTTCCCCTTTTTAAGATTTAAACTCTAGTTACGCTGATAAGGGAGGAGGAAGAGGAGGCACAGAGAGGGAAGAAAATTAGTAGAGATAATTGGTTTTTATCGTGATTTAATAGTGCGTAACGGCATTTTTTAATTTATAGTTTTTATTCATAAATATTCAAGCCGTTACACACTCTACAATTATCAATTATCAATTACCAATTATTGCCAATTACCGACTAAAATAAATGGCGACCAGTAATAAGGATGTTTGTATTTAGGGTTTTTTAGCAGAGATAATTGTGCTTGACGTAATGCTTGGGCTTTAGTTGTATTTGTTTGAGTAAGAATGCGGTAAAATTGCGTCATCATTTCCGATGTGGATTTATCTCTTACCGACCACAGGGTTGCAATGGTGCTTCTAGCTCCGGAGCGTACTGCAATTCCTGCTAGTCCTAAAATGGCTCGTTCGTCTCCTTTTGCTGTTTTACAAGCGCTTAGAACTAATAACTCAATTGCTTCTTTATCGTTATTTTTTTGGAATAATTGATTAAAGTCATTCACTTGAATTTTATCATCCCAAGTTAAAACGAAGGTATCTTTAGCTTTTGAACTAAATTGTCCGTGGGTAGCAAAGTGAATTACGGAAAATGGAATTTTATTAATTTGTTTTTCTACCAGGTTTTTGGAAAATCTTTCGTTTAATAAGGTTTTGCTGGGAACAATTTGATTAATTTCTCTAATTTCTCTTTCCACACCGGGTAATGCTGAAAAACCTTGACGAGAAACTGCTAAACCAGCGGTTAAGGTGTTGCGTTTTTCAAAAGAAATTGGACTTACTGGTAAAAGTTGCAATCCTGGAGTTAAAGCAATATTATATTTTTCGATTAAATATTGTTCGCCGTCGTGAAGTATAGCCATTGGTAAACTGCGTAAACGTCCATCAAGAACAAATACTAGAGTTTTAATATTTTGATTCTTTAAATCGGTTTCTGCGGGACGTATTAATAAATCGTAAATTTTTTGAGCGGATGGTAATATATCTGTAGATTTGAAAACTGGATTTAGATATTGTCGCACTTCTTGAAATATTCTTTCTCTTGCTTCTGAAGAAAGCTTTGTGCTGTAATGTTTTAAAGGTTGTCCTGGAAGTGAAACAATTACTTCTAAACTTTGATTGAGAATAATCGGATAAATTACTGCTGCTTGTTTATCAATATTGTCAATATTTTGCTTTCGTGCTGTTAAACAAGCTGCTCGAAAAAAGTTTTCTAATTCTCGTTGCTGCAATCCTTCAATTAGTAATCTCGATTTTTCTAGATATTGCTGCTTCGTTTCTTGAGGAAGTTTATCTACATCTTGTACAAGTAGCTCTACCAATTGACGATATATAGGTTCAACTCGCTTACGGAAAGAAAACTGCATATCGGAATTCTCGGAATTGACTGCAACCAAGTCCTGACGTAGTGTTTCTATACCTTTCACCGCTTGCGAATAAGCGGCGATCGCACTATCTTTTTTTCCCTGTGCTTTGAGTAAACGTCCTTGCTGCCAGCGTAACATGGGGATAGCTTCTGTAGCTTGTAAATCCAGCGCGATCGCAACTGCTTGATTAGTTAATTGAAGTGCTTCGGAGAATTGTTTATTATCTTCGTAAAGATATCCTAATTCCCCTAAAGCATAAGATTGAGCTTTGAAGTCTTTTAATTGTTTTGCTTGTTTTACTGCTGTTGCTAATATTTGAGCTAGTTCATTGTTTTTGATAGCTCGTATTTTATTGTCTATTTGAATTGCATTATCAACAAAGTTTACTTGAGCGTAGATTTTATCCCGACTGGGAGGAAGTTTTATCAAAAGACTTTGTATTTGGGGTATCAATGTAGAAGCTTTTTGAGTTTCTTCGGTTTTGATAAATAAGCTTAGTTGATTAATTTGTGCTTGTAGTTTATTTAAAGGTGAACTAGAATTTTCTATTGCTTGCTGATAATACTTTTCTGCTTCTACAAAATCTTCTGTTGCTCTAGCTGTATTACCTAATCTTAAATAAATTTCTCCTAACTGGCTTAAATTAATATCTTCAGCAATAGTTAAACTTTCAGATAAAACACTTTGAGACTTTTCTAAATCTCCGACTACTTCTAACGCAACACCCAAACTCATTAAACCTTTGGCTTTTAGCGATAAATCGGTAACAGTTTGCAGATTTTTATTTACTTGCTCTAGAATATTCCGCGAGCGTCGATAAAATCCTAAATTTTGTAATGCTTGTGCTTGGTTGATTTGAGTTAAAATAATGCCTTGAGTATCTTTGAGAGATTTATATATAGATTCCGCTTGTTTCCAAGTTTCTAAAGCTGCTTGAGTATTACCCGTATTTAGTTGATAATGAGCTTGAGTATTAAGGATTTGAGCGTAGAGGAATTTATCGTTAATAGTTTCAGCTAGTTTTAACGACTGAGAAATAGCATTACTTGCTGCTTTCCATTTACCTAAATCCTGATAAACAATCGCTAAATATCTATAGCTTAAAGCTCCCTTTCGTTGTTCCTTTTCTAGCGAATAATTATTGACAGCTTGTTCCCATACTTCTGCTGCTGCTGCGAAATTTCCTTCCTCGTAAAGTTGCTTACCTTTATCTACAAGGTTTAGCGAAGAATGTAAATTTAATGGTGAATTAGAATTAACGGGAATAATCGAACGTGCATTTACTATTGGTACAAAGCTAGTTACCAGTAGAAAAGTTAATAATCCTAAAATAAAATTTCGTTTAATATTCATTGGTTATGCTTTTATTTTTTTAAAGCAGAGTCACGGGAAGGTAAGCGGAAAGGAACGCAAAGTTAAACGTTACTGTAATTAACCACAATTAATCGAACGATTTTTTAAATTAATATTATCTTTAGGTAAATTAGCCACAAATTCGATAACTCCGTCTTCGTTTACAATCCACCTCTGAGCTTCAACAATTGGGGTAAATTTATTTTCTTGTTGTTGAATTTCTGCTTTATCAACAACTCCCCCAAGCGAAACTCTCCAATCTTCAATAACTACCTGAGAGCGTAAAACTTCTTGAGGACTTTTTGGTAAACCACCTCTTCCGGTTTCAGCGAATTTATTTCCTCCATCAGCGGGACATCCCGCTGTAATTTGCGATGGGTTGGTGAATGTTTCTGGTAATTCTTCTAACGCAGAGGTAGGGTCAATATCTGGGGTGTTAATTTCGACGACACCATTAAATTCTGCTCCTAATGCAGAGGTCGCGCTAATATCGCTTTCTGGTGTGAGAAAATCCCTAAACGCAATCCCAAAAAGCGCTTCAGCATTGATAATTACTCTTCCACCAAAGTTATCTTCTGCATTAGCTGTAATATCGCTGTTTTCTAAACCAACTAAAGTACTAGCATCAATATCAATGTTACCTCCGGTAGCAGTTTGAGTCGCATTTGTTGTTAACCGACTTCCTCGTCGTAATCGAATATCTGCACCATTCAAATAAATACTTCCTTCGTCTCCAGCTACAGTGTCAGCGCTGATGGTAGCATTATTAAGATAAATTTGATTTGCTTGAATTTCTAAATTACCAGCTGCACCAAGTTGTTGACTGCTAACTGAAATTTGAGATTTATCTTCAAGAGTTAATTTTCCTGTTTCTATTTCTAAATTACCTGCATCTCCTACTTGTAATGAACTGCTAAAAATTCCGCTCGGAAATAAATTACCCGTGTCATCTGTGACAAATTCGGAAGTTCTGATATCTAATTTTTCAAGAGCTAATGTAGAACCGGCTATATTTATTTCATCAGCAAAGATATTAACGTTACCACTATTTCCCTTTCCTAAATTAGCAGCAGAAATTTGAGCGCCATTTTTTAAATTTATTATTCCAGTTTGAACTAAAATATCTCCTCCCGTTCCGCTACCATTTTTATCGACTTGAGATTGCAAACGGCTGGGAATACCTTCGTATAATCCCCCTAAAAAAACCGATTCAGATGCTATAACAGTTAAATCTCCACCCTTACCAGAATTATTTGTACTAACATCAATTTCTGCTCCATTACTAACAATCAAATTCTTGGTTTCTAAAAAAAGATTACCTCCTTGTTTACCCGTTGAATTTTCTTGTAATGCGGTACCTATCTGACTGGTATACATATTCCTATCGTTCTTACTTCTACCAGTAACTTCAATTAATTCTGTAGCACGAATATTTATATCACCAGCATTTCCTCCTCCTCTACTACCCGCTACAACCAATGCTCCATCTTTTATAGTTAATCTTGTGGTTTCTAAACTAATTTTGCCACCATTACCACTTCCTTGTGGACGTACATCTACAACTATTCCTCCGGGTGGCCCTAACAAATTTGCAAATTGAGAATCGCTAATCTTATTACTGACTTCAATAAATTCAGATGCTTTAATTAAAATTTCTCCAGCATTTCCCGAACCAACTGTATTAGCTGATACCGTTGCTCCTTCAATGACTTTTAGGCGATCGCTTTCTATAAATACTTTGCCACCATTCCCAAAACCACTGTTTCCGCTGCTAACTCCGCCAATTCCTGAAAGAGTAATATCCGGAGCTTTGACAGTAATATTACCACCATTCCCAGTGCCATTTCTTTCAACTCTGGAAAATATACCTTTTCTTCCTCTTATTCCTAAAGCTATGTTTTGGGGACTAGAAATAACTTCTAAATTATTCGCTGCTTCAATCGTGATATTTCCCGCATCACCAATACTACCAGTATTGGTTAATATATTTGAATCTTTAAGGAAAAAGTTATTTGTTTTGATATCAATTTTTCCTCCACTACCCAAAGAATTCAGTTCTAAAATATTCCTAATATTACTGTCTTGGTCAATATTAATATTTTCTGTAGCGTTAATAGAAATATCACCCGCAACTGCTTCTCTATCTCCCAATCTATCTTTAATTCCGGCTCGAAAACTACTGTTATTCAAAGAAAAATTATTCGCATTGACAAAAATATCTCCACCACCACTAGCTATAACATCAATATTGGATTTATTAGTTAAAGAAACATCAGCAAGTTTTACGTTTTCTGGAAAGCTGAAGGATTTTAAATCATTTAAATTCACAGTTTCCGAAGCTAACAAACCACCTAATTGAATCGTTCCCCCCGGTGCTTTGAGAGTAGAATTTTCTAAATCAACATTTCCACCAATTAAACTTAAAGTTCTACCAGGTTTTACTTGTAAATTAGCTTCTTTTAGTTGAATTGCTGCGGGATTATTTCCGTATTGCAAACCCAAAGGAACATTGACTTTTAATAATGCTGGATTTTTCGGTTCAACAGCACTAAAAATATTACCTTCTGAAAAATTTATGCTCTCAGCAGTCGCACCGATAAAAGAACCATTTACATCAAGACGAGAACCTTTACCAAAGATAATTCCGTTAGGATTAATAAAAAATAAATTTGCTAAACCGTTTACTCCTAAAACACCGTTGATATTTGAAGGGTTATTACCTGTGATGCGAGTAATTATATTATCTATTCCTTGAGGATTGGCAAAAAATACCTGCTGTCTATCGTTTATATTGAATTCTTGGAAACTGTGGAAAAGATTGTTTTGATTTTTGACTCCACCTTCAATCAATAAATTATTTAAACCTTGAGAATTTACTTTTGATGGAGAATTATCTAAAGTTGTATCGGGAGTGATTTGAGCCAAAGCTGGAGAAGTTATCAGCGTTGAAATTGCGGTGGTAATGCTCCAGAATAATGATAGGTAAAGAAAAGTTGATTTTAATTTTTTCAGAGATAAAAGTACCTGTAATTGATTCCCATACCATAGAAATATTTGCTTGTGCTTGATTGGTAAATAATTGGGCATAACAGGTATAGCAATAGCTTATGGTAAATATAGCTAAATTTTCATAAATACAGTTATAAAGTGTAGCTCACATAATCTAAAACCGCTATATTGCTATAACTTATCAATTAATTAAGCGAAAAGTGATGATTGTTTGAGTTAATTAGATATTAATTGCCAACCATGCAAAAAATGCAAATTAAATTATCCTATATGCTCTTTTTTTTGTCTTATTCTCCTAAAGAAAGTCAATAGGAAAAAACCATTATCCTTCAACCGAAAGTTGATAAAAGTTGATAACTTTTTCTAGCCTGCTTTAAAGGTTATATGCAATACCAGTTTGACCTTTATAAACATTATTATTCCGTTCTAATAGTCTGAGAATTTCAAGAGTATTTTCAATAGAATCACTATGTTTTGGTTGACGAATATTTTGAGCATCATTTGTAATTCTTGATTTAAATTGTTTGATATTTTTAGAAGTGTAGTTATTATTTTTATTCATAGAAAAAGCTCTTAGCAAATATGACTATAGAATCTGATTGATGTTTTAGATAATCGAGAAAACTAAATAATTAAGAAAGTCCCGCTAAAGCATGGAGCTTTAGCGGGAGTGGAGACTCAAACCTTTTAAGTTAAATCGACGAGAACTGCATTTATCTCACAGTTACATCTAATTTAAAGACAATATCGTTGAAGTCCATATCACCACCACCGAGCATATCTTCCACACCCCAGGTGTTACCACCTAAGTTACGAATGTGGTCTACTCCATCAGTATTGGCACCGATATGAGCAAAGTAAACTTGGGGGTCGTTATCGGGATTATCGTCTAATACTTCTTCAAGAGTTCCGTCGGCGATCGCAAAGGGAGCAAATATCTGACCTCCTTTGATTTCCTTGCTTCCACCGATTCCTTGTTCTCCCATTTGGAAAGCGTTATTTTGACTGTTACGAAGCGCTGCTTTGATATAACCTTCTTCTCCAGGATTGATTAAGTTTCCGGTTAAGGGGTCGCGAACGGCACCGTTTTCGTCTTCAACTACGTAGAAACCAACGACGTTTTCGTATTCAGATTCTTCTCTAACGATAGGAGCTTGGATTTGAATTTGCTTACCTGCGTAGTCTCTCAAATCTAGCATTTCTCCTTCGCTTTCACCTTGAATATCGGTACCGATTTCGGGGGTTTCGTCGGTTAATTCTGCATCGATAACTATATCGGTA
>CAYMZW010000052.1:0-23069 GCA_964395005.1 uncultured Rivularia sp. | reverse complement strand
GTTTTTTGAAAAGTCCCCTTATGTCGGTTTTCTGTTCCGTTGCTACTCGCGCCCCAAGACTTAACGATTTCCATCGAGGCTAAAAATCTCAAGCCCCATCTAGTAAGTCTAGATTTTCTCCAATGTAGCGGTATGGTACCAAGTGATTGGGAGTTAGCACGGCAACCAATCGCTACTAATAATATGGCTCAGCTAATATTTACCAACGGTATTGCTATTACCGCAGAACCTCAAAGAATAATATTGGCACAACCAATTAGAAATGTTGATAGAGAATCAATTCTAATTCCAGAAATTGCACAGAAATACACTCTGGCGCTTTCTAATATGGAATTTGAGGCTATCCGTATTAATCTTAGAAGTTACGTTCTTTTTGAAGAACAAGATAGCGCACGTCAGTATATTTGCGAAACTCTACTATCTCCCGGTGCATGGCAATCAGTTGGAGAAGCAACCATGAGGGCATCGGTTGAATTAGTTTATAATTTGCAACGCGCCCCGTTTTATCTAAAAATAACGGAAGCAGCATTGCAAGAAACGGAAGAGAAAGTAACACCTATAATCATTTTTAATGGTAGTTTCTCCTATCAAGTAAACGGTGAAAGCAATGCAGATAAGTTGGCCGTAGTCCATTCTGCTATTAATAATTGGCAGTCCGATCTAGAAGATTATCAAAATATCATTAATAATAAGTTTTTAGCGCAGGCAGAACAACAAGTATTACCAACAAATGGATATAATCCCTCTTCAAACTTGTTTCCTGTAAGTGCATAAGGGGAAATGCTGGGACTTACGCCTGGATTTATAGTTAGTAATAACTTTTATATGAAGGGTAATAAGTCTCAACTCTAAAAACCACGGAGGTAGGTTATTGAACTATTAACAATAATTACTACTCTTCGTTAATCTAAAAATCTCAGTATTTATTGCGGACAAGCATTTATCTTCATATGTCCGTAAAATTTATGTTGAATTCAGAAGATTGAATTTAACGGTCTTATTTAACTTTATATAACGCAGGCAGTAGGCGCTTAACGTTTTTATTTTTAATTGAAAAAGAGAAGGATTTTTTATGGCTAGCAAAGATATATTTGGTAACGGCAACCCGGAAGAACTTTTTGATTCTTCTCTATTAGATTCTACCGCAGAAGATACTTACGGTTTAAATGCAGGTAATAAGGTTGATAGCGCAGGAACTGAACCTCTGACTGCGGAAATAGAACGGCTTTCTACAGATAATATAAATATTGCATATACAGATAATATTGGTGACGATACAGATAACATAGTATCGTCACCATCTTTATTTAATCAAACATCTTCTCAAGAACAGCAATTACAACAAGCAACTGGCTTTAATAAAACCGATACCGATTTAGATAAAAACAATATTGATTCTCTTACGGGTAATAACAAAGATAATCCCTTAGTCGGTACTCCAGAACTCAAATTCTTAACAGATCAAAGCGACGATAATTCAACTTCTCCTGCACCACAATCAATAGTACCTCAAGCTCCTGGAGACATCACCGAACTAAAATTCATCCAAGACAAAAGTAAGCTCAAAGTTTTTGAAGATGGTGACTTGGTTGAGGAGGTAAAAGCAAAACAACAAGAACCCGTACCTTTTACGATAGAAAGAATACAAATTGCTGCACTTAACAGTAATGATTTACCTTCTGTTAAGGATGACCTCACCTATCATGATAATGGTGGCGGTATTGGTATTGTTGATGGGAATGATGGGAATAATAGGTCAATTAAAAATAAAATTGACGGTGATGAAATTCTTCAAATTAAGATTCAGCCTACCGATAATTACAACAGTGCATTTAGCGCTACGGTTGGTGTAGATCAAGTCGGAGCCATTGCTAACAAATCAGATGGTGGTAAGGTCAAAATTGTTGCCATGCGCGGTGCAACTTCAGTTGGCGAACAAATTTTTAATATTACTAATAAGAAAGAGCAGCTTACATTTACCTCAGATACAGCTTTTGACCGTCTGCACCTGATGGCAGGAGACGATAATACTAAGTTTACATTCCGTTCTACTCAATTCCAAGCAGTTGTTACACCCAGCCCACTAGTTACTTACCTCGGATTTACTCAAGACGAACAGGGAGTAAGCCTTGCAGAAAATGGTTCGGTTGTAGAACAATTGGATGTAGGGGAAAATCAACCAGTACCTAATAATTCCTCGCGTTTAGAAGTTACTGCTGTTGATAGTCAAGACGACGGTAGCGTATTAGATACAACCAATTACTTGAGTGCGGAAGGTATCGGCATTATTGATGGGGATGATAATACCGAAATACTACAAAAACGCATTGACGGCGATGAAATTTTAGAATTTAAGATAAATTCTACTGATAATTACAATAGTGCTTTATCTGCAACCGTTGCTTTAGATAAAATTAAATCTGTCAGAGCAAATAATGGTACCTTAAAAGACGGTGGTGCGGTCAAGATTTTAGCATTAAGAGATGATATTTTGGTAGGAGGAACATCCTATAACATCAACTCAGAAACAGAAGAAATCTTCTTTTTGAGCAACCAACCTTTTGATAGATTGCAAATTCAAGCAGGAAATGACGCTACTCAGTTTACCCTGCGCTCGGTTGAATTAGAATCCGTTACTACCTCCCCATCACCAACAGCTAGCCTCAAATTTGTCCAAGATAGATTGCGGCTGAATGTATTTGAGAATGAAGTTATCAGCAAGCAGGTCAGAGGTGGACAAAACCAAGCTATACCAGATGCTTTTGAGCGCATAGAGGTAAGGGCAGTTGATAGCGATGATGGTGGTACAGTTAAAATAGACAGTACTTTTATCGACACTGGTGAGGGTATTGGTATTGCTGACGGACAAGATGGTAATAGCTCGCTTAAGAAGAAAATAGATGGGGATGAAATTCTCGAATTTAAGATTAAGCCGACTCAAAGCTATGAAACCGCTAATCAAGCACTTATTAATGTAGATAGAGTTAGCGCTATAGATAGTAAGAAAAATGGTGGTACGGTTAAAGTAGTAGCCTGGCGAGAAGGTAATATCGTTAGCGAACAAACCTATACTATTGCTAACAAAAACCAAAAGCTATCATTTACCAGCGATAATGCTTTTGATACCCTACAACTGCAAGCGGGAGATGATAATACCAAGTTTTCTTTTAGATATATTGAATTTGCAGTCTTAACCAACGTTACTCCCACCGATACAGAAGCACCACTAATTTCAGCAGCTTTAGCCAACGATACAGCACCGAACGATACAATAAACAACGATGGTGTTACATTTGATGCAACTATTGCCGGTACCGTTACAGATACCAGTCAAGTTGTAGAATTCGTTGCTGGTTTTAACGATACTCCAATCACCGATTATGTAAACGTCCTGCCGCAACTTAATGAAGACGGTAGTTTTACTCTTAACCAAGCTACTTTAGAACAAATTTACGGTGATGTTCTACCCCAAGGTTCTCATACCCTAAACTTGCAAGCAGTTGATGCTTCTGGCAATCAAAGTGATGTATTTGATATTGCTTTTACTTTAGATAACGATACTGCCGCACCTACCCTCAGCCTGCTCTCCACAAGCGATAGTGGAGGCAGCAATACTGACAATATTACGAACGATACAGTACCGATAATTACAGGTAATGCCGAAGCAGGTTCTGTAGTGCAATTGTTCCAAAATGGAGAACAAGAGCAAGATAATCAATTAATTGGAGAAACAACTGCTGACGATACGGGTAATTGGCAGATTGCTACAAATAGCCTTGCTGACGGTACTTATAACTTCTCCGCTAGCGCAACAGATATCGCGGGGAATACCAATAACTCTGCAACACCGCTGCAATTGACGGTTGACACCACACAACCAACAATCAACTTTACGACAAGTATTGATACCGAACCGCTAGCGGAGGGAGCGAGATTAACTGGTAACTTAGACGGTACTGGTAGCGATATTTCTTCTATCAGCTATCGTTTTAACAACGGTGCGGAAATTACTCTTCCCTTTGATGCTGCGGGTGCTTTTGACGAAGAACTTGATTTAACCGGAGTTAGCGATGGTGATTATACGCTAACCGTTACTATTACCGATACCGCAGGTAATGTTTCTCAGACGACCTATAATGTTACCGTCGGTACAGATACTAGTACGGCGGAAGTTACAGCAGGTTTAGTCAACGATACAGCACCCGATAATATTACCAATAGCGACGGTATTACCAGCGATGCAACGATAGCTGGAAGTATTGATAACTTTGGCGATAGCGTCCGTCTGCGGGCTGGTTTTGGCGATACTCCCACATCCGATTATGTAAATATCACGGATTCGGTTAACAGCGGTGGTAATTTTAATTTAGATTTGAGTCAACTCTCGAATATTAACCGTGCATCCTTGGAAGATGGAGCATACAGCCTCAATTTGCTCTTAGAAGACTTGCAAGGTAATCAGTTAAGTAATTCAGAAGTTAATTTTACTTTAGATACCAGCAATCCCGTTTTAGAACTAAATACCCCCGTAGACGGTGGGGAACACAGTAGCTTTTCTCGCTTGATTGGTAACGTGAGCGATACTGGTAGCGGTTTATTCGACACCAGCTACAGTTTAGACGGACAAGCATCTTCTCCTCTCACCGTAAGCAATCAAGGTGCATTTGACCAAACTTTGGTACCAACAGGTTTGACAGAAGGCGACCATAGTTTAACGTTATCAGTATTTGATGTTGCTGGTAACTCAACTCAAACAAGTGCAAACTTTACCGTCAGCGATGATTTTATTATTGGAACAACGGATACACAAGGTTGGGGAATCAAGACAGCCGACGGCGTAATTTTGGGAGAACAAAATAGCTTTGTTACCCAAACAGCAATGGAAATCGACCTCGGTCAAGATGAAGGTAAGCGTCAGTTAGAATTTGAAATCGATGCTCAATTTGATACCAGCGACACCAATACCGCATCGGAAGATAGGTTGTCGCTTTATTTAGTAGATTCATTTACTCCAGAAGTTACCTTACTCGATCGGGGAGAACCAGGAACCGCTTTATTCTCCCTTTCCGGTACCGATGCAGAATTCACTCCCGGACTGGTAAATTACGACGGAAATCGGGTGAGAGTTGACCTCACCAGTTTAGAAGGTCAAACCAGCGGTTCCTTAGTATTCCAATTAATCAATAACGATAGCGATAATGGTAGCGTCGTTGAAATTAAGGATATTACCAATACCGTAGATCCAGAAGCAATTTCGGGTCCGGTGTTCCCCACAGATATCGAACGAGCAGATATAGGCGAACAAATAAATCTAGGTGATTTTAATACCACAACCGATGTAGAATTACTGCTATCTAACGTCCGACTTGACAGCGATACGGGAACTTACACCGCAGACTTACAGGTACGCAACAACGGAACTACAACTCTCGGAAGAGAATTAGCAGTTGTATTGACAAATTTACCCGATGGTGTTTCCTTAAACAGCGTTTCCGGAACCGACTCAGAAAATTCTCCCTACATCAATCTCAGCAATGCAATTCGTCCTGGTGGTTTAAATCCTCAAGCCATATCCGATGCAGTACAAATCGTCTTTGATAACCCATCCCTAACCCGCTTTGACCTACAGCCAGTATTCTATGCAGGAGCGCTAGAACAACCGCCTCAACTATCTCCCATAGAATCCCAGAGCGTCATGCCCGGTGAGCGCTTAGAAATACCCTTAATTGCCACCGACCCCAACGGCGACCCCATCAGCTACTCGCTGCGTTCCGATACCCCCTTACCTAAAGGAACCTTGTCTGGGGATGGGACGTTGATTTTTACCCCCGCTCCCGACGATATTGGCACCTATAACTTTACCGTAGTTGCTACTGCTGGTGAGGTAGACGTAACTCAAGACGTTACTATCACCGTAGAACCAGACCCCATTACTACTACCCGCGTATCTGGTGTAATTGAAAACACCGACCAAGAAGCATTAGCGGGAGTAGTAATTGAATTGGGCGGATTGCAAACTACTACTGATGCTAACGGTTATTTCCAACTAGAGGTAGATGGAGAACTACCCAGCGATACCCTCAAAGTAAGAGCAGAATTGCTTTCCGGAGACGATGCTTATCCGTTTATTGCTGAAAAACTGCCCCTGGTACTGGAGCATGATGTTTATGAAGGGGTAAATAATATTATCAACCGCCCCATTTACCTACCAGTACTAGATACGGCTTCGGGGGTTAATGTTGACCCGAATGCGGATACAACCGTTACCACCGATACAATTCCTGGTGCATCCGTATTTGTAGAAGCAGGTAGCTTAGACGACCAAGAAGGTAATCCGTTTACGGGCAACTTGAGCATTACAGAAGTACCGGCAGATTTGACTCCTGCCGCTTTACCGGAAAACCTGCGTCCGGATGTGGTAGTGACCATTCAACCGGGAGAAATGGTATTTAATACTCCTGCACCCCTAGCATTGCCCAACCGTGCTGGATATGCACCGGGATTGGAGATGGACTTGTGGTCGATTAATCCTAATACTGGGTTGTTTGACAATGTGGGAGTTGGAAGAGTTAGCGATGACGGTAGCGTAATTGAAACGATAGAAGGAGGGATTCGCAATAGTAGTTGGCACTTCTTTACTCCTGTTGCAGTAGGCTTATACGACTTGGAAGAAAATCCATACAATCACAACGGAGAGTATCTTACACAAGTAAATACATATTTTGAGGAAGTTGAGCAACCAGGTTTACATACCGCAACCAAGCACGTTAAGCACGATAAATGCGCTGAAGGGGAAGCTACTCAACCAATTAACTCAGATGTAGAATTGCATTCTGGTGCGGTACAAGAAACTCACAATTTAGTTACTTACCAGTCTTTGGGCAAAACTCGCGGTTTAGCTTTGAGTTATAACTCCTTGCGTGCTGACCCCAAACCAATCGTACATTTTGGAGCTGATAATATTAGATATGAGCAGGCTTCTGGAAATTCAGATGATATTATTGACAATTTATTCGTTGCCAAACTGAGTGTAAAGCAAGGTGATTTTGAATATCAAGTACCTGGTGTAGCTAAAGGAGAATATGGGCTATCAGGAGGAGAAAACTTCTGGTCAATTCCCGGTCGTAATTCTAACAACGAACCTTTTGATATTAATGCTGCTTTACAGGTAGATATGCGCTCTCTGCCTACTGGTAAATATGAATACAAATTACAAAGCGGTATTCAATTACTTACAAGTGAAGAAAGATTCAATGGTTCTTCAATAACTACAACAGATGAAATAATTAACGTTAACAGCATTGACAGCCCCTTTGGTAGTGGTTGGAATTTATCTGGATTGCAGGAAATTGTTGAGAATGACGATGGTTCCGTACTGTTAGTTGACGGTGATGGTAGCCAATTCTTATTTGAAGCTCCCACAGAACCGGGTGGTGCTTACGTTTCTCCATCATTCGACTTTTCTACGTTGGAACGTATAAACGGTACTTTCCGCCGCACCATGAAAGACCAAACCGTTTACGAATTCGATGCTCAAAACAAACTTGAATTGGTACGCGACCGCAACGGAAATGAAACGCAGTACCAATACAATGCTGATGGTCAGATATCTAAAATAATTGACCCCGTAGGTTTGGAAACTACATTTACTTATACTAACGGTAGAGTAAGTAGCATTACTGACCCAGCAAATCGCGTTACCGAACTTAAATACGACACAAAAGGTAATTTAATCGAAATTACCGACCCCGACGAATCTTCTCGCAAATGGGAATACGATGATTCCCACCGCATGACCGCTGCAATTGATAAACGCGACAATCGCGGAGAGGACTTTTATGATGAAGCTGGTCGAGTTGAAAGTGCCGTTCGTCCGGATAAAACGGTAGTCAAGGTCAATTCGGCTCAAACGCAAGGATTAAAGAGACCAGAGCAGACTCTTAATCCCTACAATGCTCCTCTAGCTAAAGAACTGGGTGATGTAGATGCTAGCTATGCTGATGGTAACGGTAATGTAATTCGTACAAAACTTGACCAAGAAGGTCAGGCTGTTTCTTCAGTAGATGGGGCAGGATTTTTGCCCGAAGTTGAACGTAATGACAATAACTTAGTGACAAAATCTATAAGTGCTACATTTGGAGATGTCACGGAGTACACTTACGATGACAAGGGTAACGTTCTTAGTATTAAGGATGAGATTTCTAGCCCTTTTCAAGGAACAGGTAACGTTGCTCGACAAAGCTTATTCTCCAATGCCATTTATAAGATAGAACAATACTCAAATCAAATCGTAGCAGCAGATTTTAATGGTGATGGCTTTCTTGATTCTGTAATTGCTAATTATTATTCCAACAATGTATCTATTCTCCTTGGAAACGAAGATGGAACATTTGGTGCTGCAACTAAATTTGAAATAGAAAACTCATCTTCTTCTATTGCAGTGGGAGATATGAATGGAGATGGTTTTCTGGACTTAGTAAGTTTAGATCATTATTATTCCAACAATGTATCAATTGTTCTTGGGAACGGAGATGGAACATTCAGTACTACCGCTAACTTTGAATTAGAAAATGAAACTGATTCTCTCGCTATAGGAGATATGAACGGTGATGGTTTTCTTGATTTAGTAAGTGTGGATTATGATAATATATCTATTTCCTTTGGAAACGGGGATGGAACATTCGTTACTGCCACTAATTTTGAATTAGAAAATGGAACTGATTCTCTCGCAGTAGGGGATATGAATGGAGATGGCTTTCTTGACTTAGTAACTACTGGATATGATTATTATTCCGGCAATGTATCTATAATCCTTGGAAATGGGGATGGAACATTCGGTAATATCACTAACTTTGAAATAGAGAGTTTCTCTAATTTCCTTGTTTTAGGTGATTTAGATAATGATGCCGATTTAGATATTGTAGTCGCCAGAGGTGATGGTTATGGTATTGAAGGTAACTTATCGTTGCTGTCAAATAACGGCGACCTTACTTTTACTCAAACAGCAGACATTGCAGTAGAAGAAGCTTATGATTTCGCATTAGGTGATGCAAATGGGGATGGTCTACCTGACATAATCACTGCTAACAACGATGATTATGGGGATGGATCTAGTGTATCGATACTTTTGAATGATGGGAACGCTTCTTTTGAAACTACTGATGGAAGCACTGAATTTGAAGTTGGGCGTAGTCCAGAATTCATAACATCTGGAGATATCAATCAAGACTCAGCCCCCGACTTATTGATTCTAAATAACCCTGGTACTGGGATATTGAACCTATCCGTTTATCTTGGTAGAGGTGATGGTGTTTTCTCCAATCCAATAGATTCCGCGATTAATTTCTACACTACATCTGTGGTTTTGGGAGATGTAAATGGGGATGTCGATCTCGATTTAATAACTGCTAATCAATTGGATGATAGTGTATCGGTACTGTTAAATAATGGGGATGGTACTTTTGTCTCTACAGTTGACTATACGGTTGGTGACAGACCGCTATCGGTAGTTGTGGAAGATGTTAACGGCGATAAGAATCTTGACTTAATAACTGCTAGTAAAGCTGATGATAGCGTATCGGTACTGTTAAATAATGGGGATGGTACTTTTGCTACTAAAGTTGACTATGCAGCTGGAGATGGTTCAGAATTAGTAATTGTAGAAGATATTAACGGCGATGCCAATCTCGACTTAATAACTATCAATGACTTTGATAACAGCGTATCGATACTGTTAAATAGTGGGGATGGTACTTTTGCTACTAAAGTTGACTATGCAGTTAATAGCAGAGCAAGATCAGTAGTTGTAGAAGATATCAATGGAGATAACAATCCTGACTTAGTAACTGTCAATAATTCTGATGACAGCGTATCGGTACTGTTAAACAATGGGGATAGTACTTTTGAAGAAAGAATTGACTATACAGTTGGCAAAAGACCAACATCGGTAGTTGTAGAAGATATCAATGGAGATAACAATCCCGACTTGGTAACTGTCAATGAATTTGATGACAGCGTATCGGTACTTTTAAATAGTGGGGATGGTACTTTTGCCTCTACAGTTGGCTATACAGTTGGTGAAAGACCAACATCGGTAATTGTAGAAGATTTGAATGGAGATAACAATCCTGACTTAGTAACTGTCAATGAGTTTGATGACAGCGTATCGGTACTGTTAAATAATGGGGATGGTACTTTTGATGAAGCAAATATTCGTTACTTTGCTGTAGGACAATTACCCAAATCTATCACCTTGGATGATTTTGATGGTGATGGGGATTTAGATTTTGCTACTGCTAATAACAGCGATGCTACTGTCTCTGTAAGATTTAACAGTACTGTTGTTTCTAGGGGAACCGGAGGAACTGGAGAAAATACCGAACGTCGCTACACTTACGATTCCACCTTTAACCAAGTTACCAGCGTTACCGATGAACTTGGTAGAATCACGCTTTACGAAATCGACCCCAACAATGGAAATATGCTTTCCACTACCAGGGTAGTAGGGGAAGTCGGTGGCGACGACGATTTAGTTACCAGTTACACTTACACATCTGACGGTCAAATCGATACAATGACCGATGCTAATGGTAGGTTAACTGACTACGATTACAACAATTTAGGCAGATTAACCAAAACAACTTTTGCCAAAGGTAGTGCAGATGAAGCGGTACAGCAGTTTGAATACAACGCTGCTGGTAATCTAACCGCATTTATTGATGAAAATAATAATCGTACCGAGTATGAGTATGACGAGCTGAATCGTTTAATTAAAACTACCTATGCTAAAGCTACGACAGAAGAAGCAGTAGAAACATTCGAGTACGATGCTGCTGGAAATCAAATTGCAACTGTAGATGCAAATAACAATCGTACCGAATACGAGTACGATGAAATGAATCAGTTGGTCAAAACCATTGAAGCTGATCCAGATGGTGGAGGACTGCTAGCTTCGCCGATTACTACTTACAAATACGATAAAGCTGGTAATTTAGTTTCAGTTGTTGACCCGTTAAAGCAAGAAACCAAATACCGTTACGACGCTAGAAACCGCTTATTTGAAACCACCTACGCTGACGACAGTAAAGAAAGACTGCGCTACGACTTTGATGACAACCTAATTGCAACTATTGATGCGAACAGCAATCGAACCAGCATGATATATGATGCTCGTGATAGATTGACTCGTACTATTGACCCGCTACAAAATGTAACTACCTACGAATACGACGCTGCTGACCAATTAATTGCCGTAACCGATGCTAACCAACACGAGACAAAATACGATTACGATGATTTAGGGCGACAAGTTGCTGTAACCGATGCTAGAAACGGTGTCACAACTACAGAATATGACTTTGTTGGAAATGTTATTGCCGTAACCGATGCCAACCAAAATACAACTAACTTCACTTACGACAATCGCGATCGCCAAACAATCATTACCGATGCAGAACAACAAAGCACCACTACAACCTACGATGATGCTGGCAATGTCATATCTGTAACAGACGCAGAAAATGATACAACAACCTTCTCCTACGATGCTCGCAACCGTGAAATCGGCATTACCGACCCGTTAAACCGCACTACAACTTACACTTACGACGATGCGAATAATCTAATCGCAGTAGAAGATGCTTTAAATCGCGTAACTGAATACGAATACGACGCGCTCAACCGCAACACTGTTGTAGAAAACGCTTTAGGCGATACTGTTGTAACTACTTATGATGCGGCAGGTAACGTTACTTCTACCACCGACGAACTGAAGCGGAAAACTAGATACAAATACGATAAACGCAATCGTCTCACCACTACCATTGACCCGCTCAATCATCAAACCACCAGGAAATATGACGGTAACAGTAACTTAATTGCCCTTACCGATGCATTAAATCAAACCACTGTCTACGAATATGACGCGCTTGACCGTCAGAAGAAAATAACAGATGCTGAGTCCCAAGTAACCAGCTTTGCCTACGATAAAGTCGGCAATCTTGAAACCGTAACCGACCCAGAACAAAATACTACCACCTATACCTACGATGAATTAGATAGGCTTCAAACCGAAGAAAACGAACTCGGTAAAACTCGTAGCTACGATTACGATGCTGTAGGTAACTTAATCGCTACCACAGACCGCAATCAACGCTCCCGAGCCTACACCTACGATAGAGTTGACCGTCAGAAGGAAGAAAGATGGCTGGATTCTCAAGGTAATTCAATTCGGACTATTAGCTACGACTACGATAAAGTTGGTCGTCTCACCAATACGGATGACCCAGATTCGAGCTATTCCTACACCTACGATTCAGCCGGACAATTAATTAAAGTAGATAATGCAGGCACCCCAGGGGTTAATAACGTTGTTCTCGATTACACCTACGATGCGGTAGGAAATCTCAAAACCGTTACTGATACCATTGACGGAACCCAAAGCGGAATAGAAGAATTTACTTACGACGACCTCAACCGCGTAACTAAGATTACTCAAAGCGGTAATGGGGTAGCTGATAAGCGGGTTGATATGACTTACGATGCTGCGAGTCAGTTAAAAGGTATCAATCGCTATGCGGATTTAGCTGGTACCCAACTTGTTGCCGATAGCATCTATGAATATGATGTGGCAAGTCGTCTTAAGGAATTAAACCACTTCAAGGGAACTGATATCTTAGCTGCTTATGGCTTTGAGTACGACGCTGGTAATCGAATTACTTCTTTCTCTTCTCCAGATGGAACTAGTACTTACGATTACGATTTAACGAATCAGCTTACTGGTACAGACCACAGCTATCAAAACGATGAAAGTTACAGATACGACGATAACGGCAATCGTACCAATGATGGTTATGACACTGGTACTGACAATCGTTTATTAACTGATGGTAAATATAATTACTCCTATGATGACGAAGGAAATCGCACTCAACGGGTTGAAATCGCTACGGGTGAAATAACCGAGTACAGTTGGGATTATCGCAATCGCCTCACGGAAGTTATTGTCAAAGATACTAACGGTAACGTTATCAAGACTTCTGGGTATGCCTACGATATGTTTGACCGTCGTATTGCTAAAGAGGTAGATCCAGATGGGGATGGAGTTGCAACGGTTGAAGTTGAAAGGTTTGTTTATGATGGGGAGCATATTGCACTCACCTTTGATGGGGATGGTACGCAAACTCACCGTTACTTACATGGTCCAATGATTGACCAAGTACTGGCGGATGAAAATGCCCAAGGTGAGGTACTGTGGGCGCTAGCTGATAATCAAGGTACTGTTCGAGATGTAGTTGAGGCGGACGGTACGGTTGTCAATCATATTACCTACGATAGTTTTGGTCAGGTGACTGGGGAGAGTAATCCCAATATTGATTTCCGGTTTGGGTATACGGGAAGGGAGTTTGATGAGGAGACGGGGCAGTATTACTATCGGGCTAGATATTATGATGCTGGTGTAGGAAGGTTTATCAATCAAGACCCGATTGGGTTTGGTGGTGGAGATATAAATCTTTATAAATATGTAGCAAATTCTCCTATCAACGGTATAGACCCAACAGGCAATCAGCAAGTGGTTGCTCCACCACCCGTACCCACACCTACACCCACGCCCACAGGTGTGCCTTTACCTGCTTGGGCTAAGTGGCTGGGACCAATAGGTGTAATATTATATAATCCTTTCGGAGGTGGACTACTTAATCCTGAACCAGTAGGCGATCTTACTGTTGAAGGGGCACGCCGGAGACACAAACGTAAACCAAAACCTACACCTACACCTACACCTACACCATTTCCAGAAAATGAACCAACAACAGATGTATCTCCTCCACCCAATCCCAATTGCCCTCCAGAACGTAAAAAGAAAAAAACATGTAATGATTTTCCCTACTCAGAATATGCGAAATGTGAGATCCTGGATACAAGATCCGGAGGCTTTTACGTCTACAACTCTGCGGAAAGTGCTTATAATGCACTTATAAATACGTACAAAGTTGCAACAAAAAAGGAAGGCAGAATTACGAAATTAGATAATAAGTATAAAGACCCTGCCAAAGTGGGTCCTTGTGCAAATAAGTTAGGAGCATCTCATTGGAATGTTTTCGATTTAAATATTTCAAAAGAAGATAATCGTTCAATTGGTTCGGTTACGCAATGCCATTGCTGTTACATAAACCCGAAAACTAAAAGTGCAGATATTAGAACAGATGACAGAAACTATGCCATGTTTCCCAAATATGGAAAGAGGTGAATATTGGATTATTGATGCTGTTTTAGAAGCATCTTTATCCTTATCATCTCTTATCGGAGAAAATATTGAAGAAGCTTTTAACAGAGAAGGGCATGGTCTAACAGATTTTGAATTAGTGGATACTCTCTGTCACCTATTTCAGGGAGGAGACTTAATAGCTTACTATAGTCATGTTGTTCAAGCGTCTCATCTTATAAGAGGTAATTTCGTACCTACTAAAGAAGAAATCATAGCCGCAATTCAAGGAAATTCATTATCCAACTTATGCTACAAATTAACAGTACAAGGAGGAACTAGATGGGAGTCAATTTCTAATCCAAATTGGAATCTGTACTATACTCCTATTCATTCTGAACAAGGAATAAATAATAAATCATTTATTGCAGGTGGTAGCCGTCGTATTTTAGAGGAATTTCTTACTTATCAAATTGCACATCCTTTTATAAATGTTGATATCAGTTCAATAAAGTGGGAATTGTTAGAACCTTGGGAAGCTACCTACTGGAAAAGGCTTCCCGTTGGCTATCTACTCAGCTATCTTGCTGAAGATATTCCTTGTAATAGCCAAGAAGAAATAATAAAAGCTGATATGTTCAATTTTTGTTTTTTCCAATGGCAGAATTCTAATAAATGGTACATAAATTATTCTAAAATCAATAAGTAATAACTTTATAAAATAACAGATTTCGTAGAGTTAACTAAAGTATTAGCTCATATATATTTTACTGTGTAGCCAACAACCACATTATGATATTGACTGTAACTTAAAAAACACCAAGCTTTTTAGTAAACATTCATACGAAATGTTAGGCTTAACTTTTCTTTTATTTATCAGCATTAATGTGTTTTACTCCAGTAGCTATAAATAGTTGCTGTGCTACTTAATTCATATGTTTTACTCCCAAGGAAAACCCTGTTCTGCATTATTAATTGCTGCTTTTCATGGATATAAAGATATTGCCGAAATACTAATCGCAAGTGGTTCAAGCGTTCATGTTATGGATGAAAATGGCGAAACACCTTTACACAAAGCATCTCTTAAGGGACATCAAAATGTAACTGAATTGCTCATTGCTAATGGAGCGCAAATTGATGCCAAAACCCTAGATAATTGTACTCCTTTATACTTTGCAGCCTGTAGTCATCGTCAAGATGTTGCTCAACTTCTCTTAGACTATGGTGCTGACATGGAGCCAGATGTTGCTTTGATGCTCGGAAAAATTGAATTAATTAAGCATTATCTAGAAAGAGGAGTAGATGCAAATTCCAAACTACTTAAAGGATATATGAAGGGGGAATCATGGCTAAACCAAGCTGTTGCCTATCAAAATAGAAATTTGATTGAACTTCTCCTTAATAATGGCGCAAGAGTTAATGAAAAAACAGGAATTTTTCAGTCTTCTCCTTTGCATACAGCAGCTATGGGTATTAGAGGTAAAGCTTGTCGATATATATGTGAACTGCTAATAGCTCATGGTGCTGATGTTCATTTTAAAGATAAACATGACGAAACACCTTTACATCGAGCAGCACAAGTTGGATGTTTAGATATTGCAGAACTTCTATTAGATTGCGGTGCTGATGTTGATGCTCTAAATACAGTAAGACGAAGTGCTTTATCCATAGCAGCACAACATCATCATCTACAAGTAGTAGAATTTCTTTTGTCCCGCAATGCTTCCGTCAACTTTACCGACGCTCAAGGATGGACACCTTTGCTACGCGCTTTTCAAAGGTCTGGTGGTGAGGAAACTATAAAAGTTATTGTTACACATGGCGCTGATGTTAATGTTCGAGGTTCCAGGGGAGAAAGCCCGCTTCATCTTGCTGTCGCTCAGAATAACAAAAATATCGTTGAGTTATTGTTAGCTCATGGTGCGCGAGAAGGATTACAGTAAAGAATCAACAATTAAAACCAACCCCTTGCCGAACTCAGTATTATAAATTACAACAGAAACTGAACTCCAACGCGCAGCCAGCAACCACATCAAGGTATTGACTGCTACAAATGCTGCTGCCGTTTCTTCACGACAACTCCCAACAATGAAAACCCCAAAATCCCCTCAACAAAAAACCTTAAACACCAAACTCTCCCTACTCCTATCCTCCACAATCAGCATCTTCTTCAACCTCCCTTCCCCAGCAATGGATTTTTCCTTACATACAGAAGATCCAGTATTGCTGTGGAACCAAGCAACTTTAGAAGCCATCAGCAACACCAACATGGGTCCGACTCCCACCTCCCGCGCTTTGGGCTTAGTTAATACCAGTATTTACGATGCTTGGGCAGCCTACGACCCGGTAGCAATTGGCACTCAACTGGAAAACCTCCAAATTGACAAAAAAGAAATCACTCCAGAAAACAAAAGCACCGCAATCAACTACGCTGCATACACAACTTTATTAGACTTATTCCCCACCCAAGAACCTGCATTCACTCACCTAATGCAGCAGCTAAGAATAGATTCCACCATCACATCCACCAACACAAACACCCCAGCAGGAATAGGTAACTTAGCAGCTAAAACATTACTTAATAATAAATATACCGACGGCTCCAACCAATTAAATAATTACACCGACACCACTAACTACAAACCAGTCAACACCTGGGATAAAATAACCGACCCCAATCGCTGGCAACCAATTAGTATAGATAACGGTAACAACATTCAAGAATTTCTCACACCACAATGGGGAGACGTTACCCCCTTTGCTTTAGAATCTGGAAATCAATACCTACCACCACCACCCGCAGAATTCGGTACACAATCCTATATAGACCAAGCTCTGGAAGTAATTGAATACAGCGCTTCCCTTACAGACGAACAAAAAGTAATTGCCGAATACTGGGCAGACGGACCACAAACCATACTACCACCAGGTCACTGGCATTTGATAGCCGAATTTGTCTCCACCAGAGATAATTTAAGCCTAGATGATAACGTCAAACTCTTCTTTAGTTTGGGTAACGCAGTATCCGATGCAGGAATAGCAGCTTGGGGTGCAAAAGAACATTACGATTACGTCCGTCCCGTCACAGCCATCCAGTACCTAGCAGCAAATAATTTATTACCAAACGACCATTCCCTAGTCCGTACTAACCCCCAAACCAACGTACAAGAAATCTATACCTGGGCTGGTCCCGATAAAGGTTCTCAATGGATAGATGGTACAACCTGGATGCCCTACCAAGACATATCATTTGTGACCCCTCCCTTTGCCGAATACGTATCCGGACACAGCACCTTTAGTACAGCAGGTGCCGAGATTCTCAAACGTTTTACCAACAGCGATAAACTAGGAGCTTGTCATACCCAATTATCCAACACCTCCACCTTTGAAACCAATACACCTTCCAACCCAATAAAACTTTGCTGGGATACCTTTACGAGTGCTGCGGATGAAGCAGGAATGTCTCGGCTTTACGGGGGTATTCACTTCCAAGATGGGGATATCAACGGTAGGGTATTGGGACGTAAAGTAGGTGCAGCAGTTTGGGATAAAGCGCAATATTATATAAACGGTGGTAAGTCAGCTAAAAAAGTTCCCGAATCTTCTTCTGTTGTTAGTTTGTTGACATTTGTTGCTTTTGGCGCAGTGTCATTTTTTAAAAGTAATCATAGTACCAAATTGAGAAAATGATTTCTCAGTGGACAAATTTTAAATAGTGGCAATACTATATTAAAAGTATTATTCTTAATCAAACTTGATGCAATAATTTTGGATTCAAAACTAGTCCTTTATTTTTAATCAAAGGATAAGATTAAATCTTCCTTCAATGAATAAATTATATTCTCTTCCTGGCAGAAAATTACTGATTGAAAAAAACCTTCTAGAGCGCAGAGGCGCAGAGGTAATAAATATAGAGAGATAATAATTAGGAGTGGAAACTGAGCAATTAAAAATTGAAAAATTAAAGCTTCACAGTTTCTTTTTATAAGAGGGTGTTTATAAAAAAATGTATAGTAGAGTATGTAAGATGAACAACTATTTTCTGTTAAAAATATAATTTTAATAGATAAGCACGCACCAATAATGCTTGGTGCGTTACGGCAAATCTTCACCTGTTTTTTTTCCTATTGAATCTCCTTCAAGCCGTAACACACCCTACAATAATTTATTTTTTACTTATAGACACTTTCTAATAAGAGAGAATAATCCAAAATCTAAAAGAAACGCATCCGTTGTTAAAATCCAAAATCCGTCGAGGATGCGTTTGGGGGACGGAAACCGACACCCCCAACTTTCCGCAAAATCTAAAATCCAAAATAGAATGGCTTTATGCAACCAAAAATTTCCATAGTCATCCCCGTTTACAACCGCTCAAATTATCTCAGTACAGCCATAGAAAGCGTTCTCAAACAAACACTAACTGACTTTGAATTAATAATTTGGGATGATGGTTCAACCGACAACTCAGTAGATATTGCTAACCAGTATGCCCAACAAGACAAGCGAATAAAAGTAATTGCAGCAAAACACCAAGGAACAACGCTTGCATTACAAGGCGCATTTTCGGTTATATCTGGAACTTATACCGGATGGGTAGATAGCGACGATATCTTAGCACCAACCGCACTAGAAGAAACCGCCATCTTTTTAGATAACAATCCCCAAATTGGATTAGTTTACACCGATTATCTAATTATCAACGAAAAAAATCAAATGCTTGGGAAAGGAAAGCGCTGTCAAATCCCCTATTCCCCAGATAGATTGCTGGTTGACTTTATGACTTTCCACTTCCGATTGATGCGTAAGGAAGTATTTATACAAGCAGGTGGAATTGATTCGGAATCTGGACTTGTCCAAGACTACGATTTATGCTTAAGATTATCAGAAATTACACAAGTTCATCATCTCCAACATCCGCTATATTACTATCGTAAGCATTCAGGCTGTATATCTTATCAAAAGCGTGTAGAGCTAATTTACAACTCCCAAGAAGCAATTGCAAGAGCATTACAGCGTCGGGGAATGTCATCCGATTATGAAATTGATGTAGAAATCATCGGTCGCTATCATCTTAAACGGAAGATTAAACCACAATCAATTGCAAGAATTATTGAGAATAAAGAACGTGTTGAGAAAGCGATTGTATAACCAAAAACTGATTATAAAATGAAGTCTTATTGCTTATTTTTTGTGTCTTCAAATTAATTATAAAGCTAACAAATTCAAACTAGATTGTACGGGTGTATGCTGAACGAGCATTCCAGCATTGCGTAATTTATCTAAACTATAAAAAACCGCTAATTTTTGTCGTTCAAACAGTGGAGCAAACCAAGGAACTGTATTAATTAAAGTCTGTAATTGTTCTTTATTATTGCTTGTTAATTCATCTTTATATGCATTTTTAATATCCAACAGCGGCTGTTTCCAAGTTAATCTATCATGATTTGAATAATATTCGATTCCCACCCATCTTGATAGCTCCTCTGCAACTTTGTCATAGCTATCAACCCCTGGAGAAAGCACGATATGTTGTGCCATTAAATGTACAATTCTATGAGCATGGTCTTCTAAAGTGCAAACCGTATTGATTCTATGTAATGCGCTGATAACTCTTGCAACTACAGGATTAATATTTATTCCAGATTGGGTACGACGGTCAACTAAAAAGAAACTATCTGGAGCCTTTTGCATCAAAGTTACTGGTGCTAATTTCCACAAATCCCAATTTTGTTTGAGTAGAAACCAATGTTGCTTGGTAATTCTTTCTTCTAATTGTTGTGCGGCAATTTCCTGGAAGCGGAGATGCATTCTTTTGTAGCACCCAGCACGCCAAGAGTAAGAAGCTTTACGGCTATTTTGAGAGGAAGACCAAAAATTGTAACGTACCAAAGCATTGGGTACGTAGAGAAACCGCAAGCCAATAATTGCAGCAATGGTATAGTATTCTCGGTCAGTAGCTAAAAAAGTGTGTGGATTCCAAGCTTTTAATTCTTGCAACTTAACTGCACAATTGCGACGTAGCAAATAGGACAAGGGAGGTTGCCAATTATGAGATAAAGCTTGTAACAAATAATCTTCGTATTGTCGCGAAGTAAAGCCGAATCGATATTGGCATCTTTTTTGAGGAATTACCTGTTGCGGATTTTCTCCTTTCTCCACATCAGATTGATAAAAACAATATTCCCAATCTCCATAAGCAATATCGAAGTTAGGATTTTGTTCTAATGCTGCTACTTGTAATTCAATTTTATTAGACATTAAGGAGTCATCAGCATCTAACCATTGAATATAATCACCAGTTGCTAAAGTAAACCCGTGATTGAAAGCATGATTTTGTCCTTGACTATGACATTTTGTTAATATTACGCGACGAGAAGTATTAGCTGCTAATTTACGAGCAATTTCAATTGAACCGTCAGTTGAATTGTTATCAACGATAATAATTTCTATATTGAGATAAGTTTGCTCGAAACACGAACGCAAACAATCGGAGAACATCTCACCTGGGTTATAGCAGGGAATAATTATAGAAACTAGAGGAGTAGTGGAATTTTTATCTACTTCTAATGGCTGAATATTTTTCTCATCAAAGTTATGGAGATGAGATAATTCTTGAGAAGACAGCTTTGTGATGGCAGATAACCGTTCTATGTTCTCCTGCGAATTAAATATTGAGGATTCAGAATTGTTTGCTTGCAAAAAAGCGCTGTTATAAGAAGTTCCAAGTTCAAGTTCAAGTTGTTTTCTCGCGTTTAATTCAGGTGTTTGACAGCGAGCTTCTTTACAAAATGCTTCGTTCTTAGCAGGAATTTCCCCTTCTACACCAGTTGCTCTTATTGTATTTACCGGTTCTACGTAGCGCTGTCTCTCCGGTTCTGTACCCTCTGCCTTTTTCAGCTTGGGTTTAATGCTAAAGAAAGCCGTTATATGAGTATCCAGTTCGTAATCTTTATATAATCCTCGCCGTTTTAACGCATCGTTGATTGCTTTTTGTGCCCAATAAATATTTTTGAAATTGTCGTTGGTAACATTACTATTGTGACGACGGTAATAATAAAGGGGTTTAGCAATATGATAAACTTCGGTGATTTCAGACAGCTTCAAGCATAAATCGTAATCCTCACCCCTATCAAAGCTATCATCAACACCACCAACCGCATCGTAAACGCTGCGACGAATCAACCGAAAATGAAACGTCATCAAATTGACTAATAAACCTTCCTTCGAGTAAGGAATTTGACAGCGAGGTCCCAATCCATGAAGATTGCCTTCCGAATCCATTAATTCATAGTCGGTGTAAACAAGCCCCACTTGAGGATGATTGTTGAGAATTAAACTTGTTTCCTCAATTGCTGATTTGACAAGCATATCGTCGCTATCTACCCACCCGATATAATCTCCCGTAGTAGCTGCAACAGCGGCTTTGATAGCTGGAGAACAGCCCCTATTTTGTTCGGCAGCAATTACTCGGATACGTTTATCTCGTTCTGCATACTGATAGGCAATGTCTAAAGAATTATCAGTACTTGCGTCGTCCCAGATAACTAGCTCAAAATCATGATGGGTTTGATTGAGAACGCTTTCTATAGCAGTTCCCAGGTAATGCGAGCGATTGTATACCGTAATGACAATGGAGATGGAAGGATGCATGAATCGAATATTAAACAACTAATAAGCGGCGAGCAGCACGGGAGCAGTTATGCTCACTGATAACTGCTCACTGTATGTCCCTTCGGGACACGCTTTCGCCGCACGCGACCCGGGAACGCTAACACTGCTCGCTGATAACTGCTCACTGCTCACTCTCTACTGATTACAGCTCGCTCATAGAATCCAAAGTAAGCAAAGTGCTAATTTCATCATTCTGGAATCCCAACGCCATTGGTCGCCGTACCTGCGGTAATATTTGTACATCGTACAACTCTCTAATCACCCCAGAAACAGAAACCGAGTGAACGATTTCTCCAGTATTTATATCAACTACCATCAATCCACAACGAGCTTCTTCTCCTTTCTCCGTTAACCTTTCATCCAAAGCTAACCCAGAAAAGGTTTTATCTTCTCCTCGCGGCTTAGATAACCCAATAATCGCCCACTGCTTCCAAAATGCCAGCCCCCGCAAATAACCGGGACAAAACGCTACAACTTCAAAACTTCCCCTCTCCAAATCGACATAACCAAACTCCCCAGTCCCCGAATTCATCAACCACAACTTACCTTGATAAAACCGAGGTGAATGGGGCATTGATAACCCAGATAAAATAATTTCATTGGTAGTAACATCAATTACACACCCTCCATTCCGACGCTTTTCTCGCCAAGCATCCTTCACATCGGTTTGAGCAACTGCCGTTACATAGCGGGGTTTGCCATCCACCATTGCCATCCCATTCAAATGACAGCGGTCTTCATTTACCACTTTAGAAATAAACGACGGCTTCCACAACGGCGTACAGCTATTGGATTCGCTTACCGTTGCCAAACAATTGAGCAAAGTACTGACAAAAACTATCCGTCCAGAAGAATCAACAGTAACATCGTGGATATCCAAATCCCCCGTAGTATAACCAGTGCGGGGAACGTAAAGTTTGTCGTAACCTTGATAGTTCTGTCCCGGAGCAAGTACGTTATCAAACTGCCATAACTGATACTTACTACTGAGATAGAAGCGCTCGGAACCAACCGTATACAACCCCATTGCTCGGTTAAAATTGCGCTCAAACCCAGAAAATCTTCCTTCTTGACCAATTCCCAACAATATTAAACGACTGGTTTGATAAGTAGTAAAAGCTAAACTTATCTGCTCTTGGTACAACCATCCCACAAATTGTTGGGAGCAATTTATCTCTAAAGCTGGGGAATTGGA
>CAYMZW010000051.1:0-23191 GCA_964395005.1 uncultured Rivularia sp. | reverse complement strand
CAAATTTGCAACCCAAAACCCTTCCTTGTGCCAAAGCATGGGAACTTACTTCCATTGTTCCATATTCGTTACCAGCATCCAGAGCCGCTTTTAATTGCTTTTGTAACTCCACCGCAAACGGAGTAGTGTAAGCAGCAGTTTGCACAAAACCCTTCCAGCGAGTATACAGAGTTCCCATCAAAGCAGTAGGTAGCTGAGCTTTACTGAGGAAATATTCAATTAAATGGCTGGTTGTAGTTTTACCGTTAGTTCCCGTTACCCCAATCAACTTTAATTTTTGTCCGGGATAATCGTAAAAAGCTGCTGCTAATTGAGCGCAAGCTTTGATCATATCAGCCGCCACGATCACCAAAGGAGAATTTCCGTCAACTCCTTCTTGTAATGGTGGAGCCAAGGGAGGAAACTTTTCGGCAGCTTGGGGAGAAATAACAGCAGCTACCGCACCAGCCTTAACAGCACTTTCCCAAAAATCTCCGCCATCAACTCGCGTACCCGGCATTCCAATAAACACATCCCCGACATTGGTAGCATGGGAATTTGTCGTCAAACCGTTTACCTCAGCATCCATCGCCGGATGTTGTGGTAATTGGGACAAACTATCAATAGCACCTAGTAATTCACGCAGTTTCATTTATTCAACCTCGTCAGTTCAATTTTAGATTTTGGATTTTGGATTACCCTACAAGAAGACGCTTGCGCGTCAATTGATTTTAGATTGTGTAGCTTGTCTCCCCTTACTTAAAAGAGGCAAAAATATTGTTGATTATGTCCTACTTACACGCTAATAAGACCGGATTTTGGACTATCCTCGTTGTCAACCACGAGGCTTTTTTTATTTAAAATTAAAAATTAAAAATTAAAAATCTAAAATCCAAAATAGGTCATACGCACGCATTGCTTGCGCCTATTCTGCAACATTTTTCACGATATACAAATACTTAAATATACTTCCGGAGAGTTTTTTCTAATAGAGTAACCGAAGCACGAGGAGAAGGGCGCGGAATTGTCTGCAAATTATCATTTTTTGCTACGCACAGCACAGGTACTTCATATTGATAAGCAGCAAACCAATCTTCACGAGTCGTAATATCTCGCACTTCTAAATCTAAACCAGCAAAATCAGGCGTTTGCATTACAGTTTCCAACTTTTCGAGCAAACCCTCACATAAATGACATCCCGGTTTGCTGTATAAGATTAATTTCATCATAATTCTGGTAATTGGGAATTGGGCATTGGGCATGGGGCATTGGTAACTGGGCATTGGTAATTGGGCATTGGTAATTGGTAACTCCCTACTCCCTACTCCCTACTCCCTACTCCCCACCTTTAACTGATAACTGAAATTTGGGAACTATAAATACTGAAGGCTGTAACCCCAGATGGCATTTCTACCATGACTGAAAATTCTATCGCTATTGATAAAAGTATTTATGAATCCCTCAAGCAAGAAAATCAGCAGTTAAAAGATAAGTTACAACGCTCGGAACAATTATTTCAACTTGCGATCGATAATATCCCCCATTCTGTGTTCTGGAAAGATCGGAATTCGGTTTTTCTCGGCTGTAATCGCAATTTTGCTGAAGATGCTGGTGTTGGTACCCCCAAAAATATCATCGGTAAAAACGATTACGATTTACCTTGGACAAAAAAGGAATCAGATTTCTTTCGCGAATGCGATAAACGGGTTATGGATAGTGGTGTACCCGAGCTTAATATTATTGAAACTCAAGTACAAGCAGATGGGAACCTATTCTGGTTAAATACAAATAAAATTCCGTTTCGAGATGCTGAAGGTAACGTAGTGGGAATTTTTGGTACTTTTGAAAATATTACCGAACGAAAACAAACGGAAGAAAACCTTAAAAAGTTAAACGAAACATTAGAAGCAAGAGTTGAAAGACGTACAAAACAGTTGCGTGAAACTGAAGCCCGTCTTTCCCGGTTAGCTGATAACGTGCCGGGGATGATTTACCAGTTTAAATTAAATATCGATGGTACTACGTCTTTTCCCTACGTTTCTTCTGGGTGTTGGGATATTTGGGAAGTTCAACCGCAACAAGTTCAAGAAGATGTCGATTTATTATTCGCAATGATTCATGCCGATGATATTGATAAAGTGAACCAATCAATTGCTAATTCTGCTCAAACTCTCCAAAATTGGGAATTTGAATGGCGGATTACTACTCCAAGTGGTAAACACAAATGGTTAAAAGGTGTTTCTAAACCTTTATTACAGCCAGATAACTCTATTATTTGGGATGGCTGCCTTGTTGATATTACCAAACGGAAACAAGCCGAGAATGCGCTACAAAAACTTAATCAAGAATTAGAAACAAGAGTTGAGCAACGTACCGCAGCGCTTCATCAAACCGAAGCAAGATTAAAAAAACTGGCAGATAACATTCCAGGAATGATTTATGAATTTCGTTTACATCCCGACGGCACAATGTCGTTTCCTTATGTTTCTTCGGGATGTCGTGAAATTTTTGAAGTTGAACCTTTACTTGCTCTACAAAACTACGAATTATTATTTGATATTACGCATCCTGATGACTTTTCAAGATTACAACAGAGTATTAAAGCTTCTGCACAAACTCTTGAAAATTGGAATTATCAATATAGAATTACAACTAAAAGTGGGAAAGAAAAAGGCTTAAAAGCCGTTTCTAAACCTGAATCCCAACCAGATAATTCTGTTATTTGGTACGGTTTTGTAATTGATATTACGGAGCAAAAAAAAGCAGAAGCAAAATTACGAGAACAAGAACAATTTCTACGCAGCATTTACGATGGATCGGAACATACTATATATGTCCTCGATGTTGAAGGTGACGAATTACGTTCTGTAAGTACCAATTCTTACGGTTTACGAATGATGGGTTTATCTGCTGCTGAAGTTTCCGGTAAAACGGTGAAAGAAATATTTGGTCCTGAAGCAGCAGCAGAGATATATACAAGATGTAGAAAATGTATAGAAACGGGTAGAGCTATTACATATGAAGAATCTCTAATATTAGAAGATCGAGAAAATTGGTTATTAACTACTCTTAATCCCATTAAAGATAGTCAAGGAAAGGTTTATCGATTAATAGGAACTACATTAAATATTACCGAACGCAAACAAGCAGAAGAAGAACTAAAAGCCAGCCAATATTTTATTCAAAGGATTACAGATTCTTCGCCAAGTATTATTTATATTTATGATTTAGAAGAACAGTGTAACGTTTATATTAATCACGAATTAAGCGAATTTCTTGGCTATTCTCTCGATGAAATAGAAATTTTAGGAAAAGAACTTCTTGCTAAAATTATTCATCCTCAAGACTTGGAAAAAATGATATCTCAACATCAAAAAGTATCTGTTGCTGCTGATGGAGATATTTTAGAACTCGAATATCGCGTTAAACACGCAAGCGGTGAATACCACTGGTTTTACAGTCGAGATATCGTTTTTCTTCGTAAAGAAGATGGCACTGTGAAGCAATTACTGGGTGTTGCAACTGATATTACCCAACGTAAGTTAGCAGAAATCAAAGTACAAGAAAAAGCTATTGAGTTAGAACAAACTATAAACAAATTACAACAAACTCAAGCACAACTAATTCATACTGAAAAAATGTCCAGTTTAGGTTTAATGGTAGCAGGTGTAGCTCACGAAATTAATAATCCTGCTAACTTTATTCATGCAAACCTTTCTTTCATTTACGAATATACCCATGATTTAATTAAACTTGTAGAACTATATCAAGAGCATTACCCCAATCCAGCACCAGAAATTCAGGAAGAAATTGAAATTATAGAATTTGATTTTCTTAAAATAGATTTGAGAAATATTGTTCGCTCAATGGAAGAAGGTACCAGACGCATTCGAGAAATTGTTTTATCATTACGTAATTTTTCACGCTTGGATGAATCTGAATTCAAGAAAGTCAATATTCATGAAGGTATAGACTCTACGTTAATGATTTTACAAAACCGTTTGAAGCCAAAAATTGATTGTTATGGCATCACTGTTATTAAAGAATACGGCAGTCTTCCTTTAATTGAATGCTATCCTTCTCAACTAAATCAAGTATTTATGAATATGATAGTTAACGCAATTGATGCGTTAGAAGAAAGAATAATAAAAAATAGTTATTCTAATAATTTTAATTTTATCCCTCAAATTACTATTAACACTAAAAAAATCAAGAAAAATACCGCTCAAATTCGCATTTCAGATAACGCTTACGGTATTCCTGAAAATATAGCATCAAAACTTTTCGATCCATTTTTCACTACTAAAGAAGTAGGAAAAGGTACGGGATTAGGTTTATCAGTCAGCTACCAAATTATTGTAGAGAAACATGGTGGAAAGTTATTTTGTGAATCAGTACTTGGTAAAGGAACTAATTTTATTATTGAGATTCCTATTGCTCATAGGGAATAGGGAATAGGGAATAGGGAATGGGGGATTGGGAATTGGGCATTGGGCATTGGGCATCATCTAAAACAAACCTATCCGTTGCCAAACCTATCCGTTGCCAAACTTATCCGTTACTAAACCTATCCGTTGCCAAACCTATCTATTGTTAATATTTAAAATTTTAAAACCCCTCTCAGTGAAGAGTGGGGTTTTGTAAAGTTATATTAAATGAAAAAATCTTTTCTCTCTTAAAACATATTCATGATAGTGATTACACTCGCACTAGTCATCATTACCAAAACGCCCATTAATAAAGATTCTTTGAGTGGATTAACGGTTTTTGCTTCTTTCATTTTTCACAACCTTTTGTTTTAAATCTTTTTCTAGATTATCAATTTCCGTATAATTGTCTACAAAACTATGTGAAAACTTAAAATTACGCAATATTACTTAGTAATTACTACAGTGATTAATCAGCTAACAGTGAGCAGTTATCAGTGAGCAGTTATCAGTTACCGATCGCAAGAGTTAAAACTCTTACCACGAACATTGACGGGGGCAAAATTAATGCAGTGATAGGTAATTGGTAACTGTTCACTCTTAACTGTTCACTGTTCACTGTTCACTGTTAACTGCACAATCCCGACCGGAATGTGTGCCTTTGTGCGGTAAAATTATTTTATCTTGACGATGCAAGCATTTAAACGATTAATTTCCATGACTACTACGACCGCATCTACTAATAAGAGCGATTTCAACTTGGAAGAGTTGAACCAAAAATATGAAACTGCTCATCCCAGAGAAATTTTGGCATGGAGTGCAGAGAATATTCCTACAGGGTTAGTGCAAACTAGTGCTTTTAATGTCGATGATATTGCGATCACTGACATTCTCTATCGCGAACTTAAGCAGCACTCACCAGTAATTTTTCTCGATACGCTATTCCATTTCCCTCAAACTTTGGAATTAGTGGAAAAAGTTAAGCAGCTTTATAACGTTAATTTGAAAGTTTATAAAAATGAGGAAGTTGATAGCCGCGAAGCTTTTACTGCTAAATACGGTGAAGCGCTTTGGGATCAAGACATTACAAAATTTCATGACGTTACTAAAATAGAACCTTTACAACGAGGCTTAGACGAACTTGATACCGTTGCTTGGATAACCGGGCGCAGACGCGATCAAGCACCTACTCGGGCAAATATGCCGATTTTTGAATTAGATAAAAAAGGTCGTCTTAAAATCAATCCTTTAGCTACTTGGACTCGTAAAGAAACTTGGGATTTTGTCGAAGAACATAAGGTTATTTACAATCCTTTACACGACCAAGGTTATCCCAGCATTGGCGATGAACCTATCACGACTAAAGTTGCAGAAGGCGAAAGCGAACGCGATGGAAGATGGCGTGGTAGCGGTAAAACTGAATGTGGAATTCACATTTAAGAGGTTAAAGGTTAAAGGTTAAAGGTTAAAGGTTAAGAGCTAGGCACCGATCGTAAATACCAAGGTTTGTAGTTGGGCTACTGAATTAGGAATAATAATGCGCTGAAGCGCTACTACGAACCTTGTTCCACCTCATAATTAATGTGGTGGAATACTAGTTTACTCAAACAATTTTTCTAAAGTTGCCAATTCTGCTTCTGTAGCTGGATCAATTTGTGGTAAAGGTCTTTGCATGATTGAATAAAGCGATCGCCTTTGTACTTTTGTAGATTGCAAACCCAAATCTTTTAACTGTTGTTGTACATTTAAAAACATTTTGCGGCGGTCATTTTTAGTTAAATCGGGACTGCTAAAAATTACTTTCTTCAAAGTAGGCAACAATAGCTTTTTTACTATTTCATAATTACCATCAATAACAGTGTCTTGAGCTTTAACAACTAATTCTTTGATATTTTTTAAAGATTCCCAATCTTGTTGTTCGCGCTTTTCTATGCGAAATAGCATATAGCTATAACCTTCCAATGGCTTACCATCTTTAACAAATACTTTGGTAGTACCTGGTGAACCACAATAAAGACTATCATTAACAACACAAAGTTGATCGCGATTAATTTCATTTGCTTTAGCTGATATTACTGCGAAATAACCCGCTCTAAGATCATTACTTCCACCTCCCTGAGCTTCTATAAATGTCTGTTGATAGCCTAATTCTAAGCGTCGCTCTGGGATATCTAATAAATCTTCAATCCCCTGGTGGACAGGTTCAACTATTTTCAAAACGCTGGAAAATTCGGGTATGGGTAACAATTTAGAAAATCTTCCCATCGTTTTAATAAATTTTCCAATAGAATCATTAGCTTCTATACTAAATAATCCTGCTTGTAGCTCAACTAATCCATTATTGAAGGGGAATAAAGGTGTTAAAGGATAATTGCACTGAATGACTTTATCGAGATTATCTTTGGCTAATTCCTGTAACTTTCCTGGTGCAGCAATATAAGGAATAGTCACAGGTTTACCATCATGATTAAAACGAACAGCAGAATGAACAATTGGATATCTATGTTTAGACCATTCTACATCTTTAGCCAAACGCATTTCTACTAGCAAAATGCAACAATATGCTTCACCTGCGTGAATTGGGGTATCATCATAGTCAACATCAATTCGATGCTTTGGTAAGAAAAGATTTGTATATTTTGGAGCTTCATGACTAACACTTTCAGAAATATTTGAAAAAAAGTTCATATATTTATTCCTTTTTTTACGCTAATTAATTTAAATGTGGTGAGATTTGATTCCAGATACTACGAATAGGAATACCTGCTGTTGTGTTGGGTTCAAAATCACGACTAATACCTACATTTCCTTGATGAATTGCAATCAATTCCCACTGATTATTAAAAATTGGTGCGCCAGAAGAGCCATCATCTGTTTGAAGATTGTGATCGATGTAATCTTCTCCTACTTGAATAATTTCTCCTAAATTAGAAATTAGTAGTGGTTTTCCTTGGGGATGATGAATAATACGAATTTCTTCACCGCTATCTAGTATGCTATTTTCATTAATAGAAATAGATTTACGTTGAACTTGACTTTTTATTTTTAGTAAAGCAAAATCGGGTTGATTGCGATTGATAATAAAATTAGTATCTAGTTCAAATAGATTTCTATCGGAGTTATTATTTTCAGATTTATAATCAAAACGTGCCCATGCTTGCTTAACTTGTGTTTTTGTAAAAATATGGTAACAGGTAAGCAATAAGTTATTAGCTATCAATACTCCTGTTCCAATAGCATTTCCGATGGGGGATTCGATTCTAACAATAGATTTACGAGCCTTTAATGCTTTGAAGTTCTGTTCACCTTTTTCTACCAATCGATTAAATAATTCTATATCTTCATCTTCTAGTTCGTAACTTTCTTGTCTTTTGAGTAAATACTGTAATAAGTTGATTAGTGGATGGTAATCTAATTGGCGATCGCTAATTTTAAAATCTCTAAATTTTGCAACAACTATATTAGTAATTTCAACAATATTGCTATTAAAGTTTATTTTATTAATGAATGGATTTTTAATACCAGATGTAGTAAAAATGCTTTTGAGGCTACTAGTAGTATCAATGCTAGAAAATACTTTTTCTAGAGAAGATTCTAATGTAAAAATATCTTCTTGCTCTAAAAATCTCTCTGGGTTCATACAATTTTCAAATGTCCAATTAAAACTATAATCGTCTGTTTCGAGTGTAAGGTAATTAGTATTAGGAATTTGTTCAAATTCTTCAACAAAACTTTGATTTTCACCAATATTATTTTCTTGTAGATTGCTACTTGAATTGACTGCTATTACTGGTTTTGTAGGCAAAATATTATTTACTGGCTTCAATCTACTCTTGATATATTGAATAAATTCTTGATTAGCATTAGGTTTATTACTATATTTTTTCAATGCTCTATCAAAAGGCTTAAGAAAATCTAGGTATAGATTATTAATATATTCTTTTCGTGCATATGAAGCATATTCATCGAAATAGAAACTATTCCACTGCCAAAGCGAGCGAAAGTCGTTTGGATTAGATACTGCTATTCCTTTATTTTGAATAATTGCAATATGTAAACCAACTTCTTGATAAAGTTTACTGTATTCTTGCTCTTTTTTCTGAATTAAAGAAGTGACATCACTTTGAGTTGCCACATCTATCATGAGTGACTGTAGCTGTTCTATTTTACTTTTTAATTCTTGAATTTTTGCAGGTTCTAATACCTTATTTAATATTTCTGGTGAAGCTGATTCTATATAGTTGGTATATAAAACAAGATCGAGTTGGCTGCAAATGTCTTGATATAAGTTATGAATATACCCCGCTCGCAAAGCAGATTTGCGTAATTTAGATTTATAATACTTATGCCAATCCCAAAGAGACTGAAAATTATTTGGATTTTCAATCTGCAATCCCTCGTATTGAAAATCTTCTATTTGTGATGAAATTTCTTGAGATAATTGCTTATATTCTTCATCTTTCTCCTGAATTCTATATTCACCTGTAGCTACTCCAATTAGTATTGACTGTAGTTCTTGAATATTTTCTAAAAGTTCTTCAATTTCTGTTGAATCCATAGATATAGTTAAAATTATAGGCTATTAAAACTGTGAAAGCTATTTTTTATTTTGCAAATTTTCTATGTGGTTTACTAGTTGATTTATCTGTTTTTGTGGATTTTTAAACCACTCGTGGGACCATATTTGATAAATATTCCAACCTAAATTTTCTAGAATTGTTTTACGCAATCGATTGCGTTCGCGTGAGGTAGGATACTTGTGATAAATTGTTCCATCACAGACTATACCTAATAGAAACTCTTCAGTTTCTTGCTGTTGATTGTTTATTACAGCTAAATCAATCGGATACGCTGAACGGCCTACCTTTTTCTTGACTTTATATCCACGCTGTGTAAGAGCTTGATAAATATCTTCTTCAAACATAAAATCGGATTCGGATAAATCATCATTAATATCGATTGAAACTTCACCGCCATTTTGAGCGTAAGCAAAGTAATCTCTAAGTACAGTTCTTTCTTGATTGTCTGATGATTCAAAGTCCGTAGATTTCATCGAACTTACCAACACGAACTTACTTCTAGCGCGAGTTATAGCTACATTTAATCTTCGTCTTCCCCCCGGTTTTGTCAAAAGACCAAAGTTGTAGATGATTTTGTCATTTTCATCCTTACCATATCCAAAACTCATGATAATTACTTCTTGCTGATCGCCTTGAACTTTTTCCAAGGGTTTGATAAAGGATCGAACTGAATCTTCTTGGAAAAATTCTTCAAATTGTGGATTGTTGATACTTAAGTGATTAATTTGTTCGCGTATAGTTGCTGCTTGCTCTTCATTTAAAGTTACAATTCCCAAGGAAAAGTCGGGATTTTGCTGATTTTTTTGAAAATCCTCTAAAGCAATTTGCGCTACGACTTTCGCTTCAGGAAGGTTATTTCTGTCGGTACCGCGAGCATATATTCCGTCTTCAACATAACGGAAATGTACTCCTCTATTAGAATCTTTGACGGGATTTGGAAAAGTTAAAAGCTCTGAATTGTAGAATTGTGAATTGGAAAAAGCAATCAAACTTTCATGTTTACTGCGATAATGCCACTTTAAAGTAAATTTCTGCAAAACTGTTGAACATTCATCGAGCAAACTTTCATATGTTTCGAGTTCATCATCATCATCATCGCCAGAAGTACCACTTTTAAAGAAAGAACTTGGTGGTAACTGCTTATTATCACCTACAACAATAACTTGCTTGGCTCGCATAATTGCAGGTACCGCATCTTCTGTACATACCTGAGAAGCTTCATCAAAAATTACCACATCAAAATTTATCGCTTCAGCATCTATGTACTGACTAACAGCAAGAGGACTCATTAACCAAAATGGTTTTAATGTTGTGGCTAATTGGGGTACCTTTTTAATAAATTGTCGTATTTTCTGATTGACTCGTTTTGCAGTACTTTTTTGATCTAATATTCCTTCTTGCGTTATTATCTCTGGTTTTAATTTACATTCTTTCCATCGTTCAAAGTGCAGATTTTTCAAACGCTTGATAGCTTCTTGGTATTGCTGCTTATCAAGTTGACAAAACTCTTCTATTTTTTGTTGATGTCTTTTTTTATCGAAAGTTCGCAGTTGAGGATTTTCTGAATATATGTGTTCGAGCCAGTTTTGATACACACCTTTTTGCAATACTGGAAACCAATGTTGAGGAGGAATTTTAGATTGTCGCAGTTTGGACAAGAAATCTTTAGCTCCAATCGCTTCTAATTGCTTTATTTTTTGTTGACAGTCTAAAAATCTTTGAAAGTTCGGTAAGTCTTTGTTTATTTCTTCGATAAAATTATTTACTTGCTTTAAATTGATTTTTTCCCAATCATTAGCTTTAGTAATACGATTTTGAGGAAAGTGTTTTTTCAGAAATTTAAATCCATTTTCAATGAGATTTATAGACTTTTCTAAGTTTAAAAGTAAATTTCTCAATTGCTGTATATTTTCATCAGCAGAAATAATTTCTGCTACTGCTTGAGAAGATATTGGATATTGTTGTAACTCTTTCAACCATTTCAACGCATTTTCAATTGCTTCTAAATCAGGCATTCCACTTTCAAAAAATGAATCAAAGTGACGATAATAATCTTGTGTATTATCTTCTTCTAATTTATTTAGTATTTCTTTTCGTTCTATAGCTTGTTGAATGTCCGCTGTTAATTCATCATAGTCAACTCGTTTTTTATCTTCTTGTCTTAATGCTCTAAGACGACCGCGAGTTTTCCAGAAACCAACCCGCAACCAGCGAAAAATTCCATTATATTTCTGAAAGTTTCGCTGAATGTCTCTAAGTTGCGATAAATTCCAATTTAAAAATTCTTGAATATATTTAGGATTTAATTCCGAACCAATACCTTGAAGCTGAACGTTGTCATTTTTAAGTCGTTCAAAAAGTTGCTCTAATTGATTTAAATTTCGACCTTGAGGACAACCTTTTGGAATAGGACTTGGAACTGCAACAATATGAGCAACAATTGTTTGAAGTTTATTTAAATCTATTAATGTATTAGCAGGTTGTGTTCTTAATAATTCCTGTAAACTTGTTGTGGTTTGATTTGCTAAGTCAATTCCCTGGAATAAATTTTTAATATTCTGACGTAAATCGTTATTAACTTCAGTATTCCACTCTTTTATAGGGCTATGTAACCACTGGAGATTCTGCTCATCTTTACCTTGAAAAAAATTATTATATTGTGCTAGGTCATTTACTAAACCTTTTGCTTCTAATAATAATCTTTTATCCGATCATTCTTGAAGATTATAAATATTAAAATTTAATTGCGGAACTTGTCTCCTTTGCAGTTCCAGAAGCGCACCAAAAAGTTCAAAAGCTGATTTGTTAATTGGGTGATATTTGTGATGTAAATTTGTTGTATAACTGTTTATATCTTGCCTACATTGGGTAAAGTCTTGAAAGAAAATATCTCGTTTAAATGTTTGTGACTCTGACTCCCGATTTGGCTGTGATAATAACCCTTTAGTTTTACTTAACTCCGCGACAAATTCTTTTGTATTAGTCGTACCTTTATGATGTAAATTCAAACATAGCTGCTCAAGCTTACATTCTTCAGAACTAAATTTTTTATATACCGCTTCTAAAGCTGTTTGCTTTTCAGCTACAAGAGCAACTTTTTTCCCTTGAGCTATTAATTCCGCAATCATATTCGCGATGCTTTGACTCTTCCCCGTTCCTGGAGGTCCCTGAACAACAAAGCTTAATCCTGCTTTTGCAGCTTCAATTACTACTTGCTGGCTGGAGTCAGCATCCCACATTTGATAAACCGATGCAGGGTTAATTTCATCGAGTTCTGTGTCTGCAATAGTTGTAATTTGACTTTGTTTTAATGGCTCTTTTAGAGCAACTGCTTGTAAAATTGGGTGATTGCGGATGACTTGTTGATTTTGTTCGATGTCTTTTATCATTGCTGTTTTAAGAGACTCGAACAAAGTGATACAAGCGGATTCTTTTATTTCCCAACCTTGCTTATTACCAATTGAATTACGTACTTTATCTAAAAATCCTTCATAACCTAATTCTTGAATTTTTTCATTCCCTGGTAAATTAATACCAAATTCATCGCGCAATTTATTTGCGACAAGAAAGTTAACGCTAATCTCCTCGTCAGTAGGTGATAGCGTATATTCTGGAGGATTCTTGCCTTTCTTTTTTAATTCAACTGGAACAAGTAGCAGCGGAGAAATATATGGTTCATCTTGCTGCTTTTTCTGAGATTCATCGAACCATGTCAAAGTACCAAGCACCAAAAACAAACTGTTAAATCCTTTTTCATTCAGTGTTGATTTGGCTCCGGTTTTCAATTTCTCAACAAGCTTAATTAACTGTTTGTTTGTTGGCTGAGTTGTTAATTCCTCGATCGCAACTCCTTCGGAAGTATCTTCAGCAAAATTCTTGTATAAGATTGAAGCTGGCGTAGAAAGATCAACTTTTGCTTTTCTGGTTTTACTTAGATTTAGTAGCGGATTGCTGTTCCTGTCATCAGCAAGTTTGCTTTTCCAATCTTTAATTTTCTCAACAATACCCCGTTCTGCTTCGTTACTCATCAGCGGCTCAGTATAAATAGCTTATATAAATATTTCTAACTTGGATACATTGTATCGTAAGTGTATTCCGGTATTCTCATAAGAAATATACAATTTTTTATACTTTTGTTGAACTATTTAGTTATAAAATCATGAATATTATATTTGATTAAAAAATTTATCAAACTTTAAACATGGATAAAGGTAAATTAATTGATAACAATGATGATATTTTTGCTAATAGCAATTCACCTAACCACTAACCACTAACAACTAACAACTAACAACTAATTTCTTATGATTAAAATTCTCCATCTTTCCGACATCCATATGGGAAGCGGTTTTACCCACGGACGTATCAATCCAGAAACTGGTTTAAATACGCGATTAGAAGATTTTGTTAGTACTTTATCTTTATGTATCGATCGCGCTATCGAAGAACAAGTCGATTTGGTGCTGTTTGGTGGCGATGCTTTTCCCGATGCAACTCCACCACCCTACGTGCAGCAGGCATTCGCGAGTCAGTTTCGCCGTTTGGTAGATGCTCAAATCCCTACTGTATTGCTTGTGGGGAATCACGATCAGCATTCTCAAGGGCAAGGTGGAGCGAGTTTATGTATTTACCGTACTTTGGGAGTGCCCGGAATTGTGGTAGGTGATACTTTGCATACGCACAATATTCAAACCCGTAGCGGTGAAGTGCAGGTGATTACTTTACCTTGGTTAACTCGCTCTGCTTTGATGACTCGTCAAGAAACTCAAGGTTTATCGTTAGGAGAAATCAATCAGTTATTAACCGAACGTTTGCAAGTTGTATTAGAAGGAGAAATCCGTCGTCTCGATCCCGATATACCGATTGTTCTTTTAGCGCATTTAATGGCGGATAATGCAAATTTGGGAGCCGAACGTTTTTTGGCGGTGGGTAAAGGTTTCACTCTTCCTTTATCTTTGCTAACACGTCCATGCTTTGATTATGTAGCATTAGGACATGTGCATCGTCATCAAAATTTGAATAAATCGAATAAACCTCCGGTAATATATCCCGGAAGCATCGAGCGGGTTGATTTTAGCGAAGAAAAGGAAGACAAAGGCTATGTAATGGTAGAAGTAGAATCGGGTAGCGCTAAATGGGAATTTTGTCCTTTACCAGTTCGCGCCTTCCGTACCATTGAAGTAGACGTGTCAAAAAGCGAAGATCCCCTTAAGGCGATCGCCAAAGCTGTAGCCAAGAATAATATAGAAGATGCAGTTGTCAGATTGGTTTACAAGCTTCGTTCGGAACAGCTAGATTTAATTGATAATTCTTCATTACAGGAAATTTTAAAACCGGCGCATACTTATACAATTCATCCAGAATTAGTAAGCCAGTTAGCTCGTCCGAGAGTTCCAGAATTGAGCGCTAGTAGCAGTATAGATCCAATGGATGCATTAAAAACTTATTTAAACAACCGCGAAGATCTCCAGGATATCGCTGGAATAATGTTAGAAGCAGCACATAATTTATTAGGAGATGACAATGAGAATTTACTAGACTCCTTTACCAGCGATAATTCCGAAGAAGCAAAAGCTTCAGTAAATAGTGAAAATACACAGTTGCGTTTGCTATAAAAATAACTAAAAATTTGGGAATAAGTTTGGAGAGACGGTAAACAATCAAAACAATTAATATTATTTCCATCGAGCCATAGAAGATTACCAATGTTATTTCTTCTGTGCTTACTTCCTGCTGCCTACTCGCTATTCCCTATTGCTATCTACGTAGTGATGTATTTTTTTATATAGTTATGATAAGTAAATTAACAAAAAATATCAATTCAATGGTATTATATTATTATATTTTTTTTTCAAAGAATAACTTTTGTATAAATCTAAAAATTTACCAAAAATTCGCAAAAATATACCATTTTTAAATTTATATTTTTATTGTATAAACTTTTTGTGTGATATTAATAATTTAGAGGACGATCTTATTAATCCTACCTTCTGTTCCTCGATCGAGCTAAATTTTAGCAATAAGCCTGTATCTCAACTGTTTAGAGATGCAGTTGTTTAAAATAAACTGATGCGCGTAACTAATAATTAGTTATGGTGCATCATAACTTAATTTACAGTACATAAATAGCATTAATAATGGCTAATATCTTTAAAAATGTTAATTTTGATATTTCTTATTTAGAAGGTTATCTTGCTATTATAAAAAATAAAAAAGTAGTTAACCATAGGGATAGAATAAGAAAAGTAATTCAGGAAGCCACTGTTGAACTAGTTCCTTATTTCCAGTATATTCCTACAGATATAAATGATATTTTTACATCTTTAACAAATCACTTACGAAAAAGACCAGAGATACTCGGTAGTGCCTTTGCTTTCTCACCTGACATACTTTGTTCTTGCCCTTTTGTACTTAGAAATAAAAGTGGGTTTCAAAGTAAAGATATTGCCAAGGGATTTATATACGCGAATGCAGCTTGGTATGACGTTCCAGTAAAGCAAAGAAAAGCTGTTTGGAGCGTTCCTTACTTTGATATTGGAAAAGCTGGCGAGGATATTCTTTTAACTACTTATTCTGTCCCAGTATTTAATAATGATTCTAAGCTAGTGGGTGTAATGATCAGCGATCTTTTATTAGCAAAATTAGAAGATATACAAAAAAAAGAATAATTACATTGAATATTTAGAATTTAGATATTTAAATATATACTTTTATGAATATCCAAAGCCAAAATTTATTGAGTAATTTAAGTATTGTATATTCTTTATTCTCGATCTCATTTTTAATCAATTGGTTCAGATTCAAGCATCGTCGTCCTAGTTTATATCCAGAAGATAAATTTATTTCTTTTATAATAATTTTAATAATTGCTGTATTTTGGTTTTTAGCCTTAACCTTATATTTAACTAGATTTTTGAGAAAAAATAAGATTTAGTCGTGAATTAATATGAGTTCAATGACTGCTCCCCAATTTTTCTGTATTAGCCTCAGCGTGTTGCTTGCGATAGCGAAGAGGGGCAGAAATATCACTAATGGTTTGTGCACATTTATTCTAACGGGTTGTAGAGACGTTATACATAACGTCTCCCTAGGTTTGGGATAAAAGGAAACATGGTGGATAACTAAGTTTATTTCAATGGATGAAAAGGCTCGTAGTAAGAACTTTAGTTCTGTTAGAACCTAAGTCTCAACTACGAACCTCGTAAAACTGATGTACTAGACTAGTTGCTTTGAACTAAAAATCAAGGTTTCAAAGCCTATTCCCCGTGAGCTATTCCCCTAAGCTTCCCGATTTATTGATACCCAACATTATGGAAACTCACGCCTCTGTGTGATAACTAAACTTATCGCTTCGGAAGAAATTAGAAGAATTTGTTTCTAAGAACAATCTCTTCTTCATCTGAAGAATCCTTATCTACATCCGATCTTTGGCTAGAAGCAGGCTTAATAGGGGATTGAGAACCGCTATTACCGTACTCAAAACTTCCTATGTCAACAGCCTTACCGATCGTTCGCTGCTTTCCATCCTTATCGGCAGTTAAATAACTAGGAATTGCCTCAGTACCACTATCAACTGCTGGAGAATCAGAAGTTAGACGATAATCGTTAGCTTTGGAATCAGAAAAACCAACTGATTCAACCTGAAGGTTGTTTGTCTCTTTTATGTTTTCGACTCCACTACCTTCTTCAAATATCTTGTCAACGCTACTAGTAAACAAGTTATTATCCAAGACAACATCTTTTGCATCTTCTATGAAGCCATTGCGGTAGTCGGGATTAGCAAAAATATTGTTGCGTAATACCACATTGGAAACTTGCTCTCCTCCGAAGAAATCACTACCATCTATAACAAATGATTGAACATTCCCAGACAAAGTGTTGTTAATAACTTCAACATCTTTGACATTACTACCTACCATTATTCCCGCACCGCTGTTTACACCTTCTGTACCGTTGTCATAAACGACGTTGTTGAATACACGAATATCTTTAACATCACCTGCTCCGGGTTCTTCATCATTAATTACAATTCCTTCTGAGGTGTTTTCGTAGACAACATTGTTGTAAATATCGACGTTGAAAGTATTAGCACGATTACCGTCTACGTAAATAGCTGGGCCACCACTATAACCTTTAGGTGTACCGGAGATTTTTGCAGCACCTGTCACAGTATTGTTATGCACGGAGCCATTTCGAGAGCCTGTTTTGATATCGATACCCTCACGTGTTGCTTGTTTAACAATATTATTTGCAACCTCAAAACCATCTACACCCCAGATACTCAAAGCTTCTTGCTGCCCTACGGTATCTCCTTTACCAGTCCATCTCCAGTTTGCTCGTTCAATTTTGTTATCCAGTACTTTGATGTTCTTGCTGGTAACTTCACGTTCTCCACCACCATAGTAACTTTCGGGTAAAACGATGATACCTGAAGCACCTGTTTCAAAAGTGTGATTATTCTGCACAATCATATTGTCTGCATCTCGAAGCGAAATACCGGCCCAAGATGTATTTTCAATTCGGAAGCCATCGATTATCCAGTGTCCTTTATTAGCAGACTGAATAACACCCTCTCTAAAACCTCCTTCTTTGGGATCGGGATCGCGCAGAGTTACTTTACCATCGGCTTTTAGAGTAATATGACCGAGTTTTTCGCTACCTGATTTTTCGAGGGTAATCAACTCTGTATATGTACCAGGTTGGACTAATATAGTATCTCCAGCTTCTACCGCAGATTCCTGACTAACAGCATAATCGATAGTTTGCCAAGGCTTTTCTTTTGTACCTGGATTATCATCGCTACCTTTTTGTGAAACATAGAAAGTATCAGCATTGCTAGGATTTACTTCTGTGTCTGCATCAGGATTATCAGGAGTAGCAGGTTTCACTTTACCATCACTATTGCTTGAAGAGTCCGTTGGAACGAATTCAACATAGTCAAAACGAGCATATTCACCAGAATTAGCCTTACCTTTAATCTCGAAAGCATCTCCAGGCTGTAATTCAATTTCCGAATGAGTAGTACGAGATGTTAAAGCTTCGGCAACGGCAGCATTTCCAGGCAAATCTCGATCAAACAAGAAGCTTTGAGTATCACCCGCAACGGTAATATCGGCAGTAGAAACTCCATCATTTTCATCGTAGAAACCTACATTTACTTTATAAGTACCGGCTTCGCCTTCAAAAATACCTGTGGCAGTTCCCGTATTGCTATCGCTTCCTAAAAGAGAAATATGTTTGCCACCTGAAGAAACACTATTTGACTCAATAAGATAGTCGCTTAGTTTCAATTCCTCCATTTCGTAGCGTAGAATATCTTCTTCAGAAGTCGGTAGCATGGAAGAATTAGAAAATGAATCGCTAGAAACGAGGTTTTTTCCATCTAATCCAGAACTAGGGATTAATTCTTCAGAGCTTGCAGTTAAAGCTGATTCATTATTAAGCGGTGTGTCGAAATCATTCATGAGTAATAAGTTTCCTGTAAATGAGTTCGGCAAACGCACGCTGATTTCAACCTGACACTTTCATTCTTAACGATAAAGACTGACTATTCAAGTTATATTGTATACCTATAAATAAAAAAAATAGAGATAAATACTTATTAAAAAATACTCATATAACAGTCCTTAATCTATTGATTCGACATTAATTTTTTTTGAACCAATAAAAAGCATAAATACTTATTTATCCGCAAGTTTTTAATTATTCTCTTTTAAAATTTATATGGCTTACAATTTACGGATAATTGACTATTTTTCTAAGTATGCAGTAAAAATTAGCTACATTATGTTATTAGTAATATCCTTAGAGAATCATCAATCAAAGACATTGACTAATAGAATTTTTATTGTTGTAACCTGTTTTTTGATAAAGATTCTAGAAGTTACAGACTCTTGGCGATCGCAACATACCGATGCGTAAATATCGCTGTAGCAAAAAAGCTCTTCACTCTCAGGATCGATTAGGAAATAAGACAGACATAGGTAGTTGCAAAAACTTATATAATCGCGAAAAAAAAAGTTTGGGTGATAAGAAATTATTCAATTTATTCGTTAACTTCCTGAAAATAGATAATTCCCGTTCTTTTGTAAAATTTTGTAACAAATAATTAAATTTTCTTGATTAACTTCCGAAAAGTGCATAAATTCTCTTGAGGAATTAAAAAATCCAGCGAAAAATCTCCGTATGATCACTAAAATTAGTGCTGCATAAGTAGGTTCATTCGATTAATTATTTCCAAGCAAGCAATCGCAGGTAATAATTGAAATTTTATCTGCTAAATGTTACTAGAGATATATTAAAGTTTTCGTATTTCTTGAACTTAATGCTGGTAAAATCAACGAGGCAAATCACCAAATCTTCAGTTACAAGAGTAATGTTACCTTTATTACTCAGGTAGCTATCATTAATTTTATATTGTCCAGGTCATCATCTACCTGTTATTATGCCTGTTAAAAATTTTTTATCTTTGAAAAGTTATAAATACACTCAGTGTTTAAGTTTTGCTGTCATATCCAGTTTTACTTTAGTAAAACCTATTTATGCTGAAGAATTAAACGATACAGCCAATTTTTCACAATATAATTCACAACGTAATCAAAATTCTAATATTTTAGCTTCCAAGGGCATAAAGTTAAAGGATGCTATTCAAAAGAATAAATCGAAGCGTGTAAATTCAGTTTTACCAATTTCAAGTTTAAATTCAAATTCAACCTTAAAGTTAACCTCAAATTCAGCACAAGATTTAATTCCGAAGCAACCTGTAGATACAGATATTTTGTGGAGATATCCAGAAGTTATTTCCCAAGCACCACAGCGCGATTCAAATTCACCTCAAGATACCACCAAACCTCCATCAGAGCGTCAGCTTCCGGAACTCAATATACCAAAATTACCACCACCAGAAGATTTATTAGAACCAAACGGTACACCTACCACACCCGAAATTAACCCATCGGGGGAACTTCCTCAACAGATTACTATTGATAATTTTGTTGTTGAAGGTAGTACGGTTTTCAGTGAGGAAGATTTTGAAAAAATTACCAAACGTTATACCAACCGTGCGATAACATTCGCCGAACTTTTACAACTGCGATCGGAACTTACACAACTGTACCTTGATAAAGGATATATCACTAGTGGAGCTTTTATCCCAACTCAAAAATATCAAGATGGTACGGTTGTAATTGAAATAATAGAAGGTGAATTAGAAGACATTAAAGTCAGTGGAAACAGCAGGTTAAATTCTGGATATATTCGTTCTCGAATTTCTAGGGGCGCAAGAAAACCTCTTAATCGTGAAAAGCTACTTGAATCATTACAGTTATTGCAGCTAAACCCCTTAATAGATAAGCTTTCTGCCGAACTTTCTGCCGGTACTCGCCCCGGAGAAAGTCTATTAGAATTAGAAATTAAAGAAGCCAAAACTTTTAACACGCAACTGAGTTTGGATAACGGGCGATCGCCAGCAGTAGGTAGTTTTCGCCGTCAAATCCAAGTAAGTGAAGCGAATTTATTTGGTGGTGGTGATAGCATCAGTGGCGGTTACAGCAATACCGACGGCAGTAATGCATTTGATTTCAACTACACTTTGCCAGTAAATCCCCGTAACGGTAGTTTATCATTTAGCTACGGTACTTCCGATAGCGATGTAATTGAAGAACCATTTAGTGTTCTTGATATTCAATCAAAGTCTCGTTACTACGAACTATCGCTACGTCAACCCATAGTACAGAATCCGAATCAAGAATTTGCTTTGGGTATAACAGCCAGTCGTCGAGAAAGTAAAGCCAGCTTATTTGATGGTGAAATTCCCTTTCCTAATTCACCAGGTGCAGACGAAGACGGAAAAACCAGTATTAGTGCAGTGCGTTTTTTCCAAGAATGGACAAATCGAAGCAGCAGCCAAGTTTTCGCATTACGTTCTCAGTTTAGTGTAGGGTTAGACGCTCTTGATTCCACAATCAATAACGAATCTCCCGATAGTCGCTTTTACGCTTGGAGGGGACAAGCACAATGGGTGCGTCTTTTGGCACCAGATACATTGCTCTTATTACGGGGTGACGTACAGTTCGCAGATAGGCCATTAGTTCCTCTAGAGCAAATTGGTATAGGCGGGCAAGAAAGTGTTAGAGGATACCGTCAAGATGCTCTATTAACTGATAACGCCGTTTTTGCATCAGCCGAAGTTAGACTTCCCATTGCTCGTTTTGCTGGAGAGAATAACCTTTTACAACTTGCACCATTTATAGACTTTGGTACCGCTTGGAATCGGGGAGGTAGAGATGATGAATCCAATAGCGACGAAACCGATACTTTATTGTCTTTAGGATTGGGATTGCGACTGCAACTCCAACAACGACTTACCGCTCGCTTTGACTGGGGTATTCCATTAATTACAGTTGAAGGAGACAAAGATACTTTACAGGAAAATGGTTTGTATTTTTCTGTAATTTATAATCCGTTTTAATTGTATGGGCATAGGGAATTGGGGATAGGGCATGAGGCATGGAGCATTACAGATTCGATACTATATAAAAGTAAGAATATTTAATCGTAACCTTTAACCTATAACCTTTAACCTTTAACCTTAATAGTATGGACTTTAAATCATTTGAAACTAGGCTAAATTCCCAAGTCGATCGTATCGGAATATGGTGGTTGATTGGAGCCGCTGTAGCTACGGTTGTACTATGGCAAATACCATATGGAGATTATGTATTATACCCATTTTCAATTTTAGCGACTTGGTTTCACGAAATGGGTCATGGTTTAGCAGCAATATTTTTAGGTGGAAATTTTCTGCAACTAGAAATCTTTCCTAATGGTTCTGGTGTCGCTACTTACACTTACGGCGGTAGATTATTTTTAGGGCCAATTGGACGTGCCTTTATAGCTGCTGCCGGACTTTTGGGGCCGCCAATAGCAGGAGCTATATTAATTTTGGCATCCCGTAGCTTTAAAACAGCCAGCATCAGTTTAAAAATACTAGGTGGATTTCTATTATTCTCAGTATTAATATGGGTGCGATCGCTCTTTGGAGTGGTAGCAATTTTTCTCTTAGGTTTAATCATCCTTGGTATTGGCATCAAAGGCAATCGTTGGTTTCAAGGATTTAGCATTCAATTTCTCGGAGTTCAAGCCTGTATAAGTACTTACCATCAACTTGATTATTTGTTTACTCCTACCGCAGGTCCAAGGGCACTTTCAGATACAGGTCAAATACAGCAACAATTACTACTACCTTACTGGTTTTGGGGTGCATTAATAGCAGTTGCTTCCCTAGCCATTCTCGTACAAAGTTTACGAATAGCTTATAAACAATGAACAATGAACAATGAACAATTATCAATTATTAATTATTAATTATTAATTGTTCAGGCTCTTTACGACTATTTAGATAGCACCCCCTTGTGCGGAAGAGCCATTGTTCATTGATAATTGATAACTGATTCACCCAAAAGGTTGTCCCCAAAGTTTCCAATTTTCTTTATTGAAAGGGGATCTCCATTTCTGAATCAGTTCTAATTCTAACTTTTGTCTGGGACGAGGGGAATCGGGTGCATCCCACCAAAAAGCGATGTTAACTGCTGTTTTTAAACCGTATTGGTAATGCAAGTCTTGATACTTTTCAATGTATCGTTTGCAATCATGTATTCCTTTCCACCTGTGATTGGATTTACAGGTTTCACCAACATACAGAAGTAAATTGGCAGCCATATCTATTACGAAATAAATACAAGCTTGACCGGGACTATCTGCTGGTATCCTGTAAAATGACAGCGAACAAGGTTTTAATTCAAACGGATCTATTATATCTGGGTCAACGTGTGCTTCGGACACTTCAAATAAAGCGCCTTGCAGCACTGGTTCTTTTGTTCTCACTTGTTGTTGATGGGCGGATATTTGCTTTTTCCACCTTTTTAAAGCTTTCACATCCATTAACAACACGGGAGTTTTGCTAACTGTTGTAGTTGGCATCTCCGACGGTGAGAACAAATCAAGCTGATTCGTTTTCACAAGCATTCCCACAGAACGCAACTTGGGAATCCTATCATTAATTTGTGATTAATCAGACATCAGAATAAGTTTTATTTTTTACTTTGTCAGTGAAAATTAATTAAGGTTCGTAGTGGGGACTTTAGTCCTCGTAGCGCTAAAGCGCCAACTACGAGCTTAAATAATTGGTTCGTAGTAGGGACTTTA
>CAYMZW010000050.1:11721-23287 GCA_964395005.1 uncultured Rivularia sp. | reverse complement strand
AACAGTGAACAGTGAACAGTGAACAGTGAACAGTTAACAGTTAACAGTTAACAGTTACCAATTACCAATTACTAACTCCTAACTCCCCTTGTCCCCTTGTCCCCTTGTCCCCTTGTCCCCTCATCTCCCCATCTCTTAACTCTTCTTCGGCTTCCGCAGTGGCTTAGAATCAATGGGGCCGAGCATTTGATTAAGGGCGCGTAATTGTTCGGCTGTTCCCATGCTTATCATTACGTCACCTGTCATTAAAATAGTGTCTGCTGTGGGACCGCCAATTAGTTCTCCACTAGCGCGACGAATGGCTAGAACTAATGCTCCTGTTTGCGCTCGCAATCTTGCTTCTCCTAAAGTTTGACCGACAAAGGGACAAGATTTATAGTCAATCAAAACTTCTTCCATGTATAACTCGCGACCTTGACCTGAAATTATTCCGTCTACGAAGTCCATTATTTGAGGTCTTAAAGCAGCGGCAGCCATTCTTCTGCCGCCGGTGATGTACGGTGAAACTACTGCGTCTGCACCGCCTCGCTGAAGTTTTTGTACTGCTTCTTCCGTGCTGGCTCTGGCGATCGCCCTAATTCTTGGGTTAAGTGTTTTTGCGGACAAAACAATGTATAAATTTTCTGCATCAGATGGTAATGCTGCAACTATACAAATAGCTCGTTCTATTCCTACGAGTATCAAAGTTTCATCTAAAGTTGCATCACCTTGATATATGGTATATCCTTCTTCTGCCTGAGTTTTTCTTACAAGTTCTACTTCCGAATCAATAATTACAAAAGGTACACCTTCTGCTGCAAAATCTTGAGCAATTTGGCGACCTGTACGACTAAATCCGCAAATAATATAATGTCTAGATAATGATTCCATTGTGCGCCGCTGTTGTCTGAGTCGAATTCCTTCTTGAAAATATCCTTGGATTACGGCTTCTGTAAATCGATTAACAATATAACCAATGGTAACTATCCCCATCAAAATTAAGGCGATAGTAAATAATCTTCCCCGACTTCCTAAAGGGCGAGTTTCGCCATAGCCAACGGTTGACAAGGTAACAAATGTCATGTAAGTCGCGTCTTCCCAAGACCAACCTTCTATAAATCTGTACCATAAAGTTCCCGTCAGCAACACCCCACAAAGTGCTAATGTTCCAATCATTAATTCTTGTTGGATGCGACGATATTTTTGCTCTAATATCGAAAAAACGGGTTTTTTCATCGCTCTCCAATTTTACAAAACGTTCGCGAATATACAGACTTTTTCCGTCTTAAAGCACTAAATTTGCATTGGCACAGATGCATATACCACAAGAGTTTTAGTATGTATCCATAAATTTAATTTACAGCAAAATGCCGGGTAAATTAAATTACGAATTATACTTTAAATACTGGTAATATTAGTTGCAAATCAATTTACTTTCAAGAGTAATTAATTTTTGAAAAACTTATTCTTAAACTGCTTATAACAAATAGTGCTACCACGACATTGAATGGTAACACGATTTTTGCTTGATATATTGTTCTCTAGTAGTTATGAATTACTTTTTTTAGGAATTGCACAATTAAGCCAAAATTCTACAAACGAAAGTAATACCGGAGTAATTGGACTAATCAAATATTTGAATAAAAAATCTGCTATTGGGGTTTTTTGAGGATGGTTGAGAAAGAAACTTGCTGCAACAATGGCAATACAAGCGATTATTGCGGTGATATAGAAAAACGGAATGTAACTCCCGGCGATCGCTTTGACGATTGCAATAGTAAAAATACCTGATAAACCACCACTACCAAAGGAAGTAAACATTAAACCATAATTACTAGGATAATTATTTAATCCGAAAAAGCTTAAAGTTGCTGCGGGAGCTACAGCCAACCAAGCACCCAAACATAACCAAAATATAGAATAGGCAACGAGAAAATTAATTAATTGTCCTTGAGAAGTATTCCACATTATTACCGATGCCGTTAAAATTAATATATTGATAATAATGATGGTCAATTTGGGTTTTAAACGGTCATTTAACCAACCAAATAAAGGACGACCTATACCATTAAAAGTCGCGAATAAAGGAACTGCAAAACCTAATTGTTCTGGTTGAAGTCCGACAACTTCTTTTCCTACCTGTGCTGTAGTGGCAATTGCTGTAAGTCCGACAAAAGTACCCACAGAATAACAAATCCATAACCCATAAAATGATTGGGTTTGTATCATTGGTAAATCTGGTGAATTATTGGTTTTATTTGGTGAATTACCTTCAACCTGATTAGAATCACTTGAAGAAGGATTATAACCATCAGGTAGCCAGCGCTTCGGAGGCATTTTCAAAACTTGTGCGATCGCCAATATAATACATGTAAATGCAATACCTAAAATCACAAAGCTATTTCTAATTCCAAAGGCTTTGATTAAATTAATTGCTAATGGAGCAGTTACCAAAGGAGAAAGCCCAAACCCCACAACCGTCATACCCACAGCAAAACCCTTTCGTTCGGGAAACCAGCGAGCGGCAACCGCAAGGGGAACACCATAAACAATACCAACTCCAATACCCGTAATTACGCCATAACTAATAATTAAAAAAAGTAAATTTGGAGCAATACTAGAAAGTAAATAACCAATTCCGACAATAATACCACCAGTCGCAGTCATAATCCGGGGACTAAATCGATAAATATACAATCCGCTAATCGGCATTGCTAAGGTAAACATTATCCCCAACACCATAAAAGGTAGTAGGATTGTTCCCGGTTTTGCTTGTAGTGCGGTTTCAAAAGGAGTACTAAAAATACTCCAGGAATACACCGTTCCCAAACATAGTAAAACAATCAAACCAAGAGGAATAAAAAACCACCTTCCTAATTCAGGTTTAAGTCCAAATAGTCTTTCATTTTTGGGAAAATCAAAATAATTCATCTATTACCACGTTCTTACAACTTAATTAGGACTTACGCAGCGATAACGTAAAATATAGTGTTACAGACATTCTAGATCCCCCCAACCCCCCGCTAATTTGGAGGGCTTTCGTAAGTCCTATTAATCACAATATTTTGAGTATTTTCGTACCCAAAAGCAACCCTTTGAATTCTATGCAATCATAATTTTGCACCAATTACTCAGTACGTTAGTATTATCAAATTGAATAAATATCCTATAAATTCTTATAGTTACCATCGATTATATATATTGCAACTTTTTAAACTGCCTCTATCCAAGAAAATAATTTCCAAATAATTAGATAAATAGTACAATAAATTAGTCAAGTTAAGATAAATATAATGTGATACGCCTCTTATATTCTCTTAGTTGATAATTAATGTTAAATTTTAAAATTTCTTTGATACTCCAAGTATAAAATAAGACTAACATACATAAAAAGAGTAGATAATAAAACCTGTATTAATTGTGGATAATTTTATTCGTATATTTTGAATATTTTACTGAGACTGTAAATCAAAATATAGAAAAAATTATTGATTTTAATTTTAAAATTACCTTTATTTTTATTTAAAGTAAGATGAATAACTATAATTTATCGACCATAGAAAAATATGAAATGACAGGTTTGATTGATTATAGCGAGATAAAATCATTATCGGAAATTTGGGAAATTGCCGCGAATAAATTTAGTGATGTTACTGCCTTAATCGATCCACACGGTAAAACATTTGCAAATCTAACCTATCCGCAACTGCACTACCAAATCCAACAATTTGCCGCTGGAATTCAAGCTTTAGGTGTACCTCAAAATCCCCAGGAAAATATACCTCCAAGAGTAGCTTTATTTGCCGATAATAGTCATCGTTGGATGATAGCCGATCAAGGAATCATGATGGCAGGTGCAGCAAATGCGGTACGCTCTTCGGCAGCAGAAAGGGAAGAATTATTATATATTTTGGAACATAGTGGCAGTATTGGTTTAGTCGTAGAAAATATCAAAACTCTAGATAAACTTGCGCCGGAAATATATGATAATTCGTCGAACATATCATTACAGTGGATAGTCTTATTATCTGAAGAAGAACCTAACAAAAGTAAAAATATTCAAGATAGCCAAACAGAGATAAAAATAATTAACTTTTCCCAATTAATCCAGCTAGCAACTAATTTTAAATTCCAGCCTCCCGATAACAATCCCCAGAAATTAGCGACATTAATGTACACATCTGGAACTACTGGAAAGCCCAAAGGTGTGATGCTTACCCACAGAAATTTAATCCATCAAATTAGTAATCTCACCGCAATTCTTCAACCGAATGTTGGCGATAAAACCCTGAGTATATTACCTACTTGGCATTGTTTTGGGCGTTCGGGAGAGTATTATACACTTTCTCAGGGATGTACCCAAATTTATACAAATCGTCGTTATCTAAAACAGGATTTACTCGAATATAAACCCCAATATGTTATTGGAGTTCCCCGACTGTGGGAATCAATTTATGAAGGAATTCAGAAATCATTCCGCAATAAATCGCCACGAATGCAAAAATTAATTAATAATTTCCTTAAGGTGAGTGAGAGATACATCAAAGCTGTCCGTACTTGGAAAAAACTTGATTTAGAAAATTTAAATCCCACCAAAGCCGAAATTATTAATGCTTGGAAAACCACTATATTATTAGCACCATTACATTTTCTCGGTGAAAATATTGTCTATAAACAAATTCAACAGGCAACGGGAGGCAATATAAAACAATTAATTTGTGGTGGTGGTGCCCTTGCCCAAAATTTGGAAAACTTTTTTGAAATTGTAGGGATTGAAATATTAGTTGGTTACGGATTAACAGAAACATCTCCAGTACTTTCCGCACGTCGATATTACCGAAATTTGCGAGGTAGTTCCGGTAAACCTATTCCTGGAACCCAATTTAAAATTGTGGACTTAGAAACCCGAAAAACCCTACCTATAAATACACCGGGTTTAGTGTTGGCAAAAGGAGAACAGTTGATGCAAGGGTATTATTTAAACCCCGAAGCCACTAGAAAAGCAATTGATTCCGAAGGATGGTTTGATACAGGTGATATTGGTTGGTTAACCACAGAAAATCAAATAGTAATAACTGGTAGAGCAAAGGATACGATTGTGCTAACAAATGGGGAAAATATCGAACCCCAACCAATAGAGAGTGCTTGTTTGCGAAGTCCCTACATCGACCAAATTATGATTGTGGGACAGGATAAAAAATCATTAGGCGCTTTAATTATTCCTAATATTGAAGCTTTAGAAGCATGGGTGTTAAATCAAAATTGTAATATTGCTAATTCTGACATAAATGCCAATTTAAACCATCAAATAATTCGCGACTTATTCCGAGAAGAATTAAATCGGGAAGTTCGCAATCGTCCAGGATATCGTCGCGATGATGAAATAATTGTTTTTGAATTAATCCCCGAACCTTTTACCATTGAAAATGGTTTATTAACTCAAACATTGAAGATTCGTCGCAATGTGGTGAGGGAACGCTACAGTACGGCGATCGCGAATTTATTTTCATAACTAATCTAACTCATCAGGATTTATTCCCAACTCGCGCAATTTTTCAGCTAATTTATCAATTTTTCTTTGTGCTGCTTCTGCTTCCTCTTCAGGTACTTGAATTAAATCACCTTCCAAAGTAAACCACCGCAGCCATAATCTATCAATATTGCGAAATGAACCTTGCCATAATCCCAAACTTAATCCTAATTCCGTTATCGGTACATTTCCTTGAGTAATATCTACCGCTTGATAATGTCCACCTACCAAATGAAATGCCTGTAGCTCATTGGTATAGCGGCTAAATACTATATAGTAGGGAATCCGCAAAATTTGTTCGTAAACTTTCCACTTTGTAGGTGGTTTATTCGCTTTACTTTCCGTTTGTCCTAAATCTTCTTCTTCCGTACCGGGAGACAATAATTCTACAACAACAAAAGGATTTACTCCTTCTTGCCAAGTTACATAACTCAAACGTAAATCCCGATTTTCGTATAGCTTCGGTACACCTACAACACCAAACCAATCCGGGCGTTTATACCACTGCGGATGTCGGACATCATAATATAAATTCAAATCCGCAGCACTGTAAACTTGTTCTTGATTCCAATTAACCGGAAGAAACGTTAAAAACAACAACAAGGGCTGTAAAAAGTGGAAATCGTCTGGCAAACCTGGTTCCTCTGGGTTCTCACTAGGTAAATCATACATTGTCGGGAGAATTTCTTTAGGAGGAAGCGGAGGTTCGGATTGAGGAATGGAAATCATTTTTATCAGTGGGAATTGGGGATTGGGAATAGGGCATTGGTAATTTTATAATTAAAATGCCTTTTCTATTAGAGTATCTTCTTTTCTCAAAATTCTTTTAATATTAGAACTTACGCGATCGCAACGATTAATTAAGCTTTCCACACCTCAACGATCCCCCCAACCCCCCGTATTATTGGGGGGCGAAGGCGTAAGTCCTAAATATATAACTCAAAACACTCTGCGTTACTTTGCGCTTTCCTTAGCGCCCCTCTGCGTTAAAATAAAATACAAAAAAAATACAAAAAACCCAGCTTTTCAAAAAACCGGGTTTCTAAATTTAAAATCTTAATTCAAAACTTAATTAACTTGCAGCCAATTCACTCCAACCAACATAAGGCAACTTCGCCGCAGTCTCTTTAACCTTCGCTGCATTACTTACCAACTGTCCGCAAGCATCCCAAGTGCCGGAAACAAACATATTTTTCGCACCTTCACCCATGTTTACAGATGCTGAAAAATCGCCGCACTGCACTTTCATTGCTTCCAAATCTACCGTAATATTTGCTTGAGGATTTTCCCTCAACATCACCTGTAATTGTTGAACGGTATCGGAATCAGCAGTTAAACAAGGAACACCCATCGCTACGCAATTACCGAAAAAGATTTCCGCAAAACTTTCGCCAACTAAAGCTTTAATTCCCCATTTAGCCAGCGCTTGAGGTGCGTGTTCTCTTGAAGAACCACAACCAAAATTACGGTTAACTACTAATATGTTTGCATTATTATACTGCGGTTGGTCGAAAGGATGTTTACCATCGAGTCCTTTGCGATCGTCTTCAAAAGCGTGTTCTCCCAAACCATCGAAAGTCACGCAACGCAAAAACCGCGCTGGAATTATTCTATCCGTGTCGATGTCGTTACCTATTAAAGGAATACCGTTTCCGGAAACTGATTTTACTTCACTCATGGCAATTATAAGTTAAAAGGTCAAAGATCAAAGCTTGAAAGTTAGGAGTTAGTACTTCAATTTATATGTTGCTTGAACTATTATAAACACTGTTTGCTATCTGATATTCCCTATGAATCTTTCTTAAGAGCGAGTTAAATGGATCGGTAATTAGTTGGAAACCTGATATCCGTTCCTTTCCTTGTTCCCAGGTTCTACCTGGGAATACAGCTAGCGAGGCTCTGACTCGCGCCTGAAGAAGTGCATTAAGTGATGAGTTCCAAATCAGAGACAGGGAACCAGCGAAGTTTTGTAATACCAGTTAATAATTGCGATCGCCTTTTTCGTTTAAAATTTGTGACTCATGTAAAAGCCAAGCAAATTAAATATCATCTAAGATAGGAGCATAAAATGATACCCATATTTTTCTATGGTGGCTCTTAAATTGACCAAAAATCATTCGCAATTTAAATAATCAGATTTCTCTTCGTTAAAAGGCAATTAATTTGAGAAAATAAGAATCAACTCACGAGCATTTTTATTTTCTTATGCCAAATAACTATACCGCACAAAGATTACTACAAAAACTACCTAAGTTAAGCGATGATGAGCTACAGTGGGATTATTTGAACGATTTGCAATTTTCCCAATGTTTCAAGGAAATCATGGGATTATTAGATGACTTTGAATTAGCTTTACGTGTGGTGAAGTTGGCTTTGAAGTTAGATTTGTATTTAGGTGCTTGTTTAGCCGGGAAAGTTAAGCAAGAGTGGCAAGAAGAGACTATTCGTTTAATTGATAATTTAGATATTCCACCACGATTAAAAATACAGCTTTTAAATCAAACAGAATCCTCAGCAGCAATTTCAAAGTTGATCGAACTTATAAAAAATAAAGATTCTACCGTGCGTTCTAAAGTCATACGTAGCTTAGGAGAAAGTGATTCAGAACTCGCAAAAAATCAATTAATATCCCTTCTAGATTCAGTTGATAATAAGTTAGTTGCTAATACTATAGCTGCTTTAGGAAAAATTAATTCTGAAGAGGTAATTCTCAAGCTAATGGAATTTATCGAATCAGAAGATTTTTCAATACATTTTTTGATTCAATCTACTTTACAACAAAATAAATCTGAGAAAATGATTCCTAGATTAATCGAGCTTTTAGAACATGAAAATTTTTTAGCTCGCACTACTGCGGTAATTTTATTAGGAGAAATGCGATACTCTCCAGCGGTTCCTAAATTAATTGAGATTATGGATGAAGGAGAAGGAGAATATGGTGATTTACAAGAAAAAGCTGCAATTGCTTTAGGTCAAATTAATTCGCCAGCTGCTATTGCTAAATTAGTTGAACTTAGCTCAGATGAAGATAGCGAGATATATTATACTGTCTTAAACGCTTTAAAAAAAGTTAATAGTGAAGCAGTTATTCCTAAATATCTTCAACTTTTCAAGCATAAAGATGATTATATACAGCATAATGCAATCAGGATTCTTGAAGAAATTCAAACCGAAGACATAATTCCAGAATTAAATAAACTGATTAAATCTAAGAATAGTCAAATATGTGCCGGAGCCGTCAAACTTTTAGGACAATTCCCAGTTGAGAAGAATGTAACTAAATTAATCAAACTTTTAGAACATAAAGATTCAGATGTACGTGAAAATGTTGCAGAAGCTTTAGGAAACTTTGATTCTGAAGCTGCTAAAACTACCTTAATATCTCTTTTAGAAGATGATAATCTGTGGGTACGTAAAAATGCAGCAGTTTCTCTATTAGAAAATCAACCAGAGAAAGCTATCCCGGTATTAATACCACTGCTTGAAGATGATAATGATTTAATGCGTGAGGAAGTAGCAGAAATTTTAGGCACGGTAAATGCACAAGCAGCTATTCCCGAATTAACATTACTTCTCGAAGATGAATATGTTGATGTACGTTATAACGCTGCCGAATCTTTAGGTAATTTAAAAGCAGAAGCAGCCATTCCCGAATTAATATCACTTCTCAAAGATCAATGCGAAACCGTTGTTTATATTGCCGCACAAGCTTTAGGTCAAATTAAATCGGAAAAAGCAATTCCTCCATTAGTAAAACTTTTGAAAAACAACGATTTGGATATACGCTATGCAGCATTAACAGCTTTAACTCAAATAAATCCCGAGAAGGCGATGGTTGAATTAAATAAGCTTTTGCATAATAAAAAATTTATCCAGGCTGATAATGGTAGTTATTATTTGAATGCTTTAAATATGTTGAGGAAAATTCAAACAGAGCTTGGGTATTATAAACCTGTTCCTATTAAATAAGATTATTTGAAAAATATCGCAGATGTTGTAATTCAATATCTGCTATAACCTACATATACTAAGCCTTTAGAGGATGTATTAAAAGAATCCGGCGGTTGAAACCGCTACTATATAAGCGAAGTCCACCTCCGTGGACTATTATATTTTAAACCTAGGTTAGCGCAGCGTGTCCGGAAGGATATTAGGACATAGGTAGTCGTAGGTTGGGTTAGACGCACGCTAACCATTGAAATATTAACTAATTAATTTGTATTGCGTCGTAACCCAACAAAGCGCTTTCCATCTAAAATAAAATTATCTAATATCAATTTGTCATTCAATTTTATAAGTTGATTTTATAATTTGATTTATATCAATAATAAATTCCTCAACGCTAGAATAAAATCTTTAATATAGAATTTAATTTCATGATAAAATATTCTATATAAACCATAATAAATATTCTTCTTGATTATCTGAAGTAAAAAATTTATGGTTCATTAGGTAAGCGAATAAAAAACTAGGTTCTCAAAGCCGATAGGATTGTTAAGGGTTGAGAAGCAAACATCTAAGCTGCTCATTATATATTTTAAGACTTACGCAAGCCCACCTTTTTAAGGGGGTTGGGGGGATAGAAAATGTCTGGAACACTATATTTTTGGTTATTAGTGGGTAAGTCCTATATTTATAAAATAATTACTTTAGTAGCGAGAATAAAGAAAGTCAGTTTTCTAAAAAATTTTTATGCTAAGCCTTTAAGAAAAAACGTTATCTATGAAAAATAGATTCTAAAAGGTTCGCTTAAAATTCCTAATATGCGATCCAATTGCGTGATAAAATATTCTGTGAAATCAATTTTGACTAGATTATTGTCTAAAGTCAAAAATTTCCAGTTCGTACCAGTAGAAACAGCACCATAAATAGTTAGCTTCTCAAAGCCTCTACGATTATTGAAAATTTGAGCAGCAAACATCTGAGCTACGCATTGTCCAAGTCCAATACGAATATCATTATCTTTTGCTTCTACTAAAGTTAAAACAGGAGCAGTTACCAAGGATTGATTACTAGATGCACTTAAAAGAAAATCGCAAGCACCAGTCAAACTTTTGGATTCATCAATATTAAAGGTATTACCGGAGAAATAACCTATTTTGTAATCAAATCTTCGTCTTACCTCTAATAAAATTGGTGTAATAATTAATTCAGAACGGGCTTTTTTAGTACTGATACTTGATGCTAAATCTAAAGTTTCGTCTAAAGTCTCTTTCAAACGTTGAGAAGCTTCAACAGGTTTAATATTACCGAATAAATGAGGAATATCTTCTACAGTTAATTCTAATGTAGCAACAGCTTGATCGATGGTTTTAAAGTCGCTGTATGACATGAATTTATCCTGAAGGTAATGGTTTATGGGGGATAACTTGTATAAATATAATGATAAATTACTAATTTTAGATATTGACGAAACATTAATTTATAGCTCACAGACGCAATTCGATAGACTACCGGATTTTAAATTAGATTTTGGGTTGGAGAAATATTTCGTTTATAAAAGACCGGGTATTGACGAATTTATTTTACAATCTAGTAAATGGTTTCGTTTAGCCATATGGACTTCATCCGGCTCAGATTACGCTCGTGAAGTCATCAAAAATATTATTCCCGATAGCTATAATTTAAAATTGGAATTTATTTTTACCACAGAGCGCTGTTTATTTAAAAGAAATCCGGAATTAGATGTAATTGAAGTATTCAAGCCTTTGAAGAAAGTTAAGAGAAAAGGTTTTTCATTAAATAGTGTATTAATTGTAGATGATATTGCCCAAACTTTTAAATTCAATTACGGAAATGGGATTTTAGTTAAAAAGTATCAGGGAGAAGAAAATGATATGGAACTTTTTCTACTGTGGAAATATTTAGAAATGATACGCTGGAAAGATGATGTGAGAATTATCGATAAACGTCAGTGGAAAAATAAAATCAATTTTAAATTATTTATTGAATTTTCTAAATTTCATTTAATATCGTAAAACCAATCGTATTTATTATAAGTTGACAGCTTAGATGTTTGCTTATCGAATTAATAAAAATCCTAAGCTATATCAAAAG
>CAYMZW010000050.1:0-11621 GCA_964395005.1 uncultured Rivularia sp. | reverse complement strand
ATTTAATTTTTATATTTATGATTGAATAAAATTAGACAGCTTAGATGTTTGCTTACCGAATCCATTAAAATCCTAAGCTAGCTCGAAACTCTTTTTTCAACTCGCCGCGCGGCTATTAATCGATTTTTTCCGTCTGTAGAATATCCTACCATTTAATTGAACTTTATTAACAAGCCATGTAAAAACTGTAGCTATCGATATATTGAGATCCCCCCAACCCCCCCGTATTATTGTGGGGCTTTGCGTAAGAATAGCAGAAAAACTAGAAACTAACAAAGCAGAAAGACCCCAACCCCCCGTATTATTGTGGGGGCATTCTATGCTTTTTGATTTCTAACTATTCCGATAAAGGCTCCGCAGGTGATAAACATGATTAGAGAATATATTGCTGCTGGAATTGCCATGCTTGGGGAATTTAATAGAGTAGTAGCAACGGCTATTGCTAAAGTACCGTTTTGAATTCCGACTTCGACGGTAATTGCTTTAGCGCTGCTTCGATCGAGTTTACCAAGAGTTGCAATTGTATAACCCAAAGCCATCGTTAATAAATTCAAAGTTAAAGTAACTCCACCAACTTGGAAGAAAAAGCTTAATACGTTATCTCTTTCTTTTAAAAGCAAGCCTACGATAATCAATCCCAAGAAGAATAAAGATAACCATTTAACCGATTTTTCCACCTTGGCTGCAACTTGGGGAGTGTAATTATGTAATAACATTCCGATAGTCACCGGAATAAAGGTAATTGCAGCAATTTGAATTACGGTTTGCACAAAAGGTAATTGTAAAGCAACTGCTTCTTTCATAAAATTTTGCATTGCTAGGTTTACCACCAGCGGAATAGTAAATATTGTAATTAAACTGCTAATTGCGGTAAGGGTAATCGACAGAGCAACATTTCCCTTGATTAAATAAGTAACTATATTAGAAGTGGGGCCACCAGGGCAAGCTGCAAGAATCATTACTCCCACGGCTAATTCCGGCGAAAGAGGAAAAATTGTTGCTAGAAGAAAACCTATTAATGGTATAGTGACTAACTGCGCTATCAAACCTATGATTACGGCTTTGGGTTGAATAAATACTCTTTTAAAATCATTCAACGTTAACCCTAATCCCATTCCCAGCATGATGATGAATAGAGCCAACGGTAGAAAGACGGTAGTTAAAAAACTTGATTGCATAATTTGATTTTAGATTTTAAGGTTTGAACTAAAATTTGAACTGATTTTTGGATTAAATACTACAGCAGATGTCATCTTAATGAGGTATAGAACATATCGTTACGAAGGAGTAGGGAGTAGGGAGTAGGGAGTAGGGAGTAGGGAGTAGGGAGTAGGGAGTAGAAGAATGTACCTCCTGCAAACTGCAAAGTGCTGTATATATAGCTAGCATTTGATTGTATTGATTATAAATCGATGTCCTATGTACTATATAGATACAGTTTTTGTTTACTTATGCAGTTTCGGGAAGTTTTTTTCTTTTCCGGAGATGTCTATTGTCTATCGAGAGCGATCGCCGTATTAACACCAACTATTCCATCCTGGGTTAAACGATTGGCTTTATTACTAATTTTCTAGTCATACAATAATTCTGAAGGTATCAAACCTAATTTAGAAACAACGAAAAAAGGGCTGCTCATCACAACCCTTTTCCGGAAATAAAATATTAATATTGAGTCAGATTACTTACTTATGTAAGATAGAACCTTTTAATTTTTCAACTGCTGCCATTGCTTCTTTTGTATCATCAGCAGATACTCCAGAGCTAGTCATCGAATTAGTTAAATGCTTGGTAATTGCATCAAAATGTGATTGCTCTAAACCCATTCCGGTGTGTGTTTGATCCATGCTACGCCCTTTGTAGTCTTTGGGGCCACCCAGGATTAGAGAAAAGAAACCAACTTGGCGATCGCGCTGCTGTTTCATATCGGTATTAGCGAAAAAGCCACTGAGGCTACTGTCAGCCAAAATGCGATTGTGAAAATCATCGACAACTTTTTCAATTGTTGGTTGTCCGCCGATTTTTTCGTATAGTGTACTCATGTTCTATTCCTCTGAAGCGGATGTGTAGAGTGTTGAAGTGTTAAGTTAACCGTGTGTTTAGTAGAATTAGAATTCTCGTTTGATGACTGGAATGTTGATTAAATAAATATAAATCACCATTTTGATTGCCATCGCGATTTTGATCTAATAACTAAATTTCCGGTTGATATTTTGAGCTAGCCGCGATTATTGCAGCCCAGAGTTTTGTTAGATTCGTTTCGCGATACCGGAGAAATGTGTTGAAGTTTCGCAGTATCGTTTTTTCAGATAATTACCAAGAACTTTTCTTTGCAAAATTCTCAAGTCTTTATCATGACCTAATTAGCCTATCGCATCACCACAAAGTTGACGACAGTAACGCATCGTTTTCATATTACCAGTATACGGATGTAGCTTTGAATTTAGTAATGCTTGAATGGGGAGTAGGGAGTAGGGAGTAGGGAGTAGGGAGTAGGGAGTAGGGAGTAGGGAGTAGGGTTGGCGGCTTTATTCCCTCCTTTCTAAGGAGGGTTAGGGAGGATCTCTTCTTAACCGAGCAATATTGGGTTGGGGGCTTAATTCCCTCCTTTCTAAGGAGGGTTAGGGAGGATCTATTGGGTTGAGGGGAACAGGAGTAAGGGTTTAAAGTTAATTTTTGGGGATTTATTTTAGGTAGATAAAAAAACAAAAAAGGGCTGCTCGTGACAACCCTTTGCAAAAATAATTTTGATTAAATTGAAGCGATTTAAAATAGTCTAAAAGTAAACGGATAGCGGAATGGTTGATCTGAATCGCCCATAAAACAGTGTAATAATGCTGCAATTGTCAATCCCCAATGCAGTAGAAATCCTAAAGCGACTACAGGGAAGAATATAATTCCACCAATACCAAAAGTTAGGAAAGATAAAATAGCAATTGGTACTCCGATCAAAGTTGCCCAAAACCAAACATTAAGGTGAAAATTGATCGATTCTTTGGCATTCCCTTTGACAACTGGGTCATCGGAGGTAAAATAAATAGCAATTGGAACGCCGATAGATAAGAATGTTGTACTAAAGAAAATCGCCCCATGACACAAACTTGATAGCAGTTTACGCTTATCAGAATTAAATGTAACTTCTTGCATCTGTGTGGGTTCCTTAACTTGTTTTCTTAATTAAATTGTAACGATTATATTCGCAGACTAGTATTGAAGTTTACCGTAAATAGACAATAATACCCGATTTCCTTAATTTAACTAGGCTTCTAACAACTATTTAACAACGATGTATGAGGTTTACCGAACCCTATAAAGGTTTAATAATGTTGCATGGTGATATTGGCTTAGTAATTTTAGGCATATATATTGATTATATTGATACTATTTATAAGTTAAACATCGGCTAATTCTAAATGAAAGCATCTCCGAATACAGACACGGCTGTAAATAACCCGATCGAAATAGCGAGTCGATTTGAAACACCAGGGAAAGTTATCAAAGTTGAAGAATTTGGGCATGGTAACATCAATGGTACTTTTCTTGTTACTTTAGATTCGGAAAAAGAAAAGCATTTTATTTTACAAAGCATTAATCAAAGCGTGTTTCACAAACCTGAATTGGTGATGCGAAATATTAGTATCTTTACCAATCATGCACGTCAACGTTTAGAAAATTCTCCTCTTCCTTCAAATCGCCGTTGGGAAGTACCACTCGTATTATCAACTCAAGACAATCAAGATCATTTTATTGATTCAGAAAACTGCTTTTGGCGAGCAATTAGTTTTATCGATAATGCTCAAACCTTCGATACTATTATAGATAATAAACACGCTTTGGAAGTTGGTTACGCTTTGGGAATGTTTCATCATTTAATCGGCGATTTACCAGTTGAGAGATTAGACGATACTCTACCAGGATTTCACGTTACACCGATTTATTTGGAACAATACAAAAATATCAAAACGCAATATCATAAATCCTCAAAATCTCCTGAAGTTGAATATTGTTTGAAATTTATTGATAGTCGCAAAACCTGGGCACACGTCTTAGAAAATGCTCAAATGCAGGAACGTTTGCTATTGCGCCCCATCCACGGCGATCCGAAGGTAAACAACGTGATGATTGATACTAATACTAGGCAAGCTATCAGTATTATTGATTTAGATACTGTTAAACCTGGATTGGTGCATTATGACATTGGCGATTGTTTGCGCTCTGGCTGCAATCCGTTAGGTGAGGAAACAGATGATTGGGAAGAGGTAACTTTCAATACTGATATATGTGAATCACTTTTGAATGGTTATCTTCAGGTAGCAAAGGATTTTCTCACCGAAAGCGACTATATATATATGTACGATGCGATTCGTTTGATTGCCTTTGAATTAGGATTGAGATTTTTTACCGATTATTTGGCTGGTAACGTTTATTTTAAAGTTAAATATCCTCTTCATAATCTTGCTAGAGCTTTGGTACAGTTTAAGCTTACTGAAAGTATTGAAATGCAAGAAAGTGCGATTCGGAAAATTATTTCAAGTTTTAGTAAATAGCGATCGAAACGAAATACAATGAAAAAACATTCTTTTTCCTTACAACCATTTCAACGGTTGAAAACCGATTTACAAATCACAGGTGAAATTACCAGAGATAAAAATATATTAACTGTTCACTATAGCCTCAAAGGTGATTTAGAAAAGATTGAAATACCAGCAGTAGAAAAACTTCCAATCCGTAAAAATGAATTATGGGAAACAACTTGCTTTGAGTTTTTTATAGGAATAAAAGATTTTCCTGTTTATTGGGAATTCAACCTTTCGCCAAGTGGAGATTGGAATATATATTATTTTGAGAAATACCGAGAGCCAATAGAATTAGAAGATAGATTTAAATCACTTCCATTTAATATTCTGCGGGATTCTAATGCTTTGTATTTAGGAGTAGAATTGAATCTAGATTGCTTAGTATCTATAATCGAAAATATTGATGTTTCTATTACCACTGTAATTAAAAGTAAAGAAGGTAATATTAGTTATTGGGCATTAAAGCATTGTGGAGAAGAAGCTGATTTTCATCTGAGGGATAGTTTTATTTATAATATGTAAGTAAAATTGATAGGGAATAGGCAACGGGGAATAGGGAATAGGCAACGGGGAATAGGGAATAGGGAATAGAGAAAGAATCAAATATGTAAATAAATCAACTACCAAACATTCTATCAATATCATCCCCTACCGAAGCACCATGACGAGAATTTATGCGTAAAGATGTTTGATTTGGAGACAAATTGTAAGTTAAAGGTTGAGTTTGAAGTAAATTTTCTTTGCCTTCTTCTACTAAATTTTCTAAAGGATGCTTTTGCATTACAGCTTTTAGTGCTGCAATTCTTTCTTCGATAGTGGGATGATTTTGATCCAATTTAACTCCCGAAGTCCGATTTAATACCGACATTGCACGCAAACATCCTTGTTTATCAAAACCAGCTTTGACAGAAGCGAGATAAGCAATTTTATCAGCTTCAAACTCATCCTTTCTATTTTGTTTTTGAATATTTTCTTCTAATTCAACCGTCTTTTCTTCGACAATTTCATTAATACGTCTTTGCTGTTTCCTAAATCTTCTGGCACTCCGATTGCTTAAAACACCATTAACAACAGTACCAATAGTTCCTCCAATCACCCGTCTGACAACAAAATCACCCACTGCTGTAACTGCGGATGTCTTTCTTTTTCTATTTAAAACTGTTTCTGCTGCTTCTTCTCGAAATTGGGCAATTAATTGTGCTTTTTCAATATTGCCAATAACTTGATGTCGTTGCTTATGGTGCGCCATTTCATGACTAATCATACAGGCTAAAGCCGAAGCATCACCACCTAACTGCTCTAACGCACCATTATAAATAGGTATCAAATTGGCATTTTTAGCAAAAGCTTGAGTATCATATTTAGCAACTCGAACAACTTGCCAAGGGCGAGTATCGTATTTATTAGCACGCGATAATCGTTCTACTATACGGTAAAGCGCGTAAAAATCTGGAGGTAATTGAGTTTTAGCGTTTTGGTAAATAGAGTTAGTTTCAAGGGTTGCTTCTGCCTTTGTGCTAAGGGAAATTGATAATAGTAAACATAAGCAAGTCAGAGTAGCTGGTAATTTAGTTTTTAATAAACTCATTTATACTGTGCGGATTATCTTTACAGCTTCATTTTATTTAAATAATCACAGTATTTGTGTAAGTGTAATTACTTAAAATATAAATTGCAATTATTTGTTGTGAGAGGATTTTAGCTGTAAGTAGCGTGTAAAAGACATGAAGAACAATGAAATCTAGTATATAAGAGTTGTTGTCAAGCTATAGTAATAGGACTTACGCAGCGATGATCCACACCCTCCGGGTGAAAACGGAAAATATAGTATTCTAGACATTCTAGATCCCCCCAACCCCCCTTTTTAAGGGGGGCTTTCGTAGTTTAATATATGCCAAAAAAAGAGAATGTTTTAAATCAATTGAAAGGAGTAATTCGTCATAATGTTTAAAAATATAACTTTTGCAGAGCTTAAAAAATTACTATTAAATAATGGTTTTAAAAATGTACCAACAACTGGCTCGCATAAAATTTTTCAGCATTTAGAATCAGATACATTAGTTGTTTTACCTAGTTATGAGAATGAGCGATTAATTGATACTATTCATTTAGTTGCTGTGCGTAGAATATTAATTGAAAATGATTTAATTGATGAAAATAGCTTCAATAATTTTGCTCAACAACTTGCTTCTTGAACGAGTAAAGAATATAGTAGCTTAAATCTTGAATATTGTTCTAATTGAGTTGTACAAAAGAATGTTCATTGCTTTGGAGTAAAATTCTTCGTAAACTCAACACACAGTAATATGCCCAAACTGCCTCCAAAAGACTATATTAAAACCGTTCCCTTTCCTACCGAAATTAATGTACAACCTATCGGAGTAGTGCGATCGCCATATAAGGAAAGACATGGAACCCCCAGACAGTCGCAACTAATCGCCGCACCATCATCTTATCAACCGGCGATCGCGCAAATCGAACTTTTCGATAGCATACCTCCAGAAGCACTCAAAGATATGGAAGGCTTCGAGCGGATTTGGGTAATTGCATGGTTGCACTTAAATAAACATTGGAATCCTACCGTAATTATTCCACGCGGCCCACGCATTCGCCGAGGAACTTTAGCAACTCGCGCCCCTCATCGCCCTAATCCCATAGGTTTAAGCGCACCAAAGTTAATTAAAGTAGAAGGTTTAATTTTGCACGTAGAAGGAATTGATTTACTAGACAACACCCCAGTATTAGATATCAAACCTTATGTAAATTATTGCGATGCTTTCCCCGATGCAAAATGCGGTTATGTCGATGAAATAGAAAACGCTTCCGAGCATGAAACTGATGTATTTGGAAAAAATAAGCTTACGTAGATTTTGGCAATGGATAATTTTGGCAACGGATAATTTTGATAACGGATAATTTTGGTAACGGGTGGGTTTTGGCAACGGATGGGTTTTGGTAACGGATAATTTTGGTAAGGGATGGTTTTGGCAGCGGATAATTTTGATAACGGATAATTTTGGCAGCGGATGGTTTTACAATCCAAAATCTAAAATCTAAAATCTAAAATTGCTATACTTGTTTCTTCTTCTGTACAAAGCGATAATTACTCCATCGAAATTGATTTGCGGGTAGAAACGATGGAGTACGATTTTCAACAGCTAGCTCAACTTTACAAAAATACTCTGCTCAACGATGTACTGCCATTTTGGGAAAGACATTCGGTAGATTGGGAAAAAGGCGGTTATTTTACTTGTTTGGATAGAACTGGTAAAATCTTTGATACCGATAAATTTATCTGGTTGCAAAATCGTCAGGTATGGCTGTTTTCCATGCTTTACAACCAGTTTGAGAAGCGGGAAGATTGGTTAAAAATCGCTGCAAACGGTGCAAATTTCCTTGCAGAAAACGGTAGAGATGAAGACGGTAATTGGTATTTTTCCCTTACCCGCGAAGGTAAACCATTAATACAACCTTATAATATATTTTCTGATTGTTTTGCGGCAATGGCTTTTAGTCAATACGCTTTGGCTTCCGGTGAAGAGTCGGCGAAAGAAATTGCATTACAGGCTTATAATAACGTTTTACGTCGTCAAGAAAATCCCAAAGGTAAATATAATAAAGCTTACCCCGGTACTCGTGCAATGAAATCTTTAGCGGTACCGATGATTTTAGCCAACTTGTCTTTAGAAATGGCTTGGTTATTAGAAAACAATACTTTAGAACAAGTTTTAGATTCAACTGTAGAAGAAGTAATGGGTGATTTCCTCGATAAAAAACGGGGATTAATGTTTGAAAATGTTGCTCCCGATGCTTCTCATATTGATTGTTTTGAAGGAAGATTAATTAATCCCGGACACGGTATTGAAGCAATGTGGTTTATGATGGCGATCGCTCAACGTCGTAGAAATAAAGAATTAATAAACCAAGCCGTTGATGTAACTTTAAATATTCTCGATTTTGCTTGGGATAAAAAGCATGGTGGCTTGTATTATTTCATGGATGCAGATGGAAATCCTCCGCAACAATTAGAATGGGATCAAAAATTGTGGTGGGTGCATTTGGAATCTTTGGTAGCGTTGGCAATGGGTTATCGTTTGACGGGAAGAAAGGAATGTTGGGAATGGTATAAGAAAATGCATGATTATGCATGGGCGCATTTTCCTGACAAAGAATATGGAGAATGGTTTGGTTATTTAAATCGTCGTGGTGAGGTGTTGTTGAATTTGAAAGGTGGTAAATGGAAGGGTTGTTTTCATGTTCCGAGAGCTTTGTATATGTGTTGGTTGCAGTTTGAGGAGTTGGGGTAATAACCGCAAAGACGCAGAGGGCGCTGAGGAAGAGGGGGAGAGAATATTAGATTCAATTATTGCTATTAAAGTTTAAAATAGTTGATAAGTCTTTACTTATTTCTAACAGTGTCTGCAAAAGATATTTTTCATGAATCAGTTAAAAATGCTCTTCAAAAAGAGGAGTGGCTAATTACAGATGATCCATTAAATTTTAAATTTGGAGAAGTTAACTTTAGAATAGACTTAGGGGCTGAAAAAGTGATTGCAGCAGAAAAGGCAGGAGAAAAAATAGCTGTTGAAATCAAAAGCTTTCTCAATCCCTCAGCAATTACTGATTTTTACAATGCTTTAGGACAATTCTTGAGTTACCGTCTTGCATTGCAAAACAATCAACCACAAAGGGTTTTATATTTAGCAGTTCCGTTGGATGTATATAAAACCTTTTTTCAATTAGAATTTTCACAAACGGCGATACAAGAATACAAACTTTTATTAATTGTATATGACCCAGTTAAGGAGATAATTGTACGATGGATAAAATAACTAAATACCGCGATTGTGTTATCAAGTTACTAACTAGTTATGCCAGCGATGATGTCTCAGATAATGAAGTTGAAGTACAACTTATATTAGATACCCAAAGAAATCATTATCAGTGGATGAATGTAGGTTGGCAAGAATTAAATCGTATTTATCGATGCGTGATGCATTTCGATATTAAAGATGGAAAAATATGGCTTCAGCAGAATTTGACGGATTTAAATCCCGCTGAGGAATTAGTTGAAATGGGAATACCTAGAGAAGATATTGTGTTAGGTTTGCAAGCTCCTTATAAACGACAATATACCGATTATGGTGTTGCTTGAATAATTGACGTTATTATTAATATTGATTCAAAATTATCTCAAACTTTAGTAAACAGTAATAACTATGTCATCCCCAGCAATTAATACTGTAGTTAAGATTATGGAATCTCTACCTGAAAATGCACAAAATCGCTTTTTAGAGCATCTTAGAGAATATATTCAAGATTTAGAAGAGGAATTAAAGTGGGAAAAATCTTTTAAGAAAACCGAATCAAATTTGATTGCAGCCTCTTTACGTGCTAAACAACAAATTGCTGAAGGTTTATCAAAGCCAATGGATTATGATGAATTATGAATTCAGCAACGCTTCCTTCTTTTTGTGAAGGTTATCGCGAACTTGATGAAAAAACTAAACGTGGTATTAGAAAAGTCGTATATAGTTGATTATACTACAAAAACTATATGTAATTTTTCTGATGAAACCTGAAATTATAATAACAGTAATAGCTGCTGTAGTTTCACTAAGCAGTGCTTTAATAAGTGTATATGGACAGGTTAGTACAGCTAAAGTAAAAGCCTTATTACAAAAGCAAAATCAAGCCGAAGAAAAAGCGGCGATCGCCAACAAGATAGTAGAGAAATATCGCAATCCTATTTTAAGAACAGCCTATGACTTTCAAAGTAGGTTATATAATATTGTTAATCATAATTTTCTACAAGTTTACTATCATCAATCTTCCTATTATAAAGACTATGCTATCCACAGCACTTTGTATGTAATTGCTGAATATCTGGGATGGATAGAAATTCTCCGCAGAGAAATACAGTTTCTTGATTTGGGCGATATTGAAATGAATCGTCGCTTAGAAAATTTCATATATAAAATTAGTCAAGCTTTATTTTCAGACGCAACAAAAATGACATTTTGTCTATTTCGTGGAGAGCAAAGAGCAATCGGAGAAATTATGCTTTCTTCAATAACTTTATCCCAGACACAAAATTACGAATGTATTGGTTTTGCAACTTTTGTACAACGTTTAAAAGAGCCTGAATTCTCTCAATGGTTTGTACAACTCCAACAGGATATAGAAAAAATTGCCAATTCAGAAAATCGTATTGACACTGAGCTATACGAACAAAGATTAATTAAACTCCAGCACGCATTAATTGATTTAATAGACTTTCTAGATGAAAACTGTATTCGTTTTCCACCAGAGATTCGTCGCAAAATTTAATATTTTTCAATATTTTATCTCTACTAACCTAAATCCAGCATATTTTACTCTTTTGGGGTGAGCATCCTTACTAGTCCAAAAGTACTTGAATAAACTGTATAATACAAAAAATCAAAGCTATTCACGCTAGCTAATGACAGCTTCAGTATCCCAAATTATCACCTTGGAAGAATTTCTTAATTTACCTAATATTGAGGAATCACCAGCATGGGAATATTCAAACGGGGTTGCAATTCAAAAGCCAATGCCAAAATTTCGACATTCTATTATTCAAAAGCGTTTATTAAGAACTGTTGATGATAATAGCGATGAATATACCGCACTTCCAGAATTACGCTGTACCTTTGCTGGACGCTCAATTGTGCCTGATGTTGCGGTTGTGGCTTGGAATCGTATTCAACTCAACGAAATCGGCGAACCTGTTGATAATTTTGAGCAAGCACCTGATTGGACAATTGAAATACTTTCCCCGGATCAAAAAGCAAACCGAGTAATTGATAATATATTGCATTGTCTGCAAAATGTTTGTCGTTTAGGATGGTTAATTGATCCAGATGATTATTCAATATTAATTTTGACTCCGCAACGCCAACCCAAAATTTGTAGAGCTAGTACTCAACTTGAAGTATTAGAAGGAATTGATTTAACGTTGAGTGCCCAAGATGTTTTTGCATGGTTGAAAGTTTCTGACAGAAAGAGAAAAGTTGATTAAGTTTT
>CAYMZW010000049.1:0-23525 GCA_964395005.1 uncultured Rivularia sp. | reverse complement strand
CGTATTCTTTCAAAGTATGACCGCAACCGGCAGCATTAATAATTACATAGTCTACATCCATATCTGCAAAACTATCAATCATCTGTCTTGCCAAAGCTTGCGCTTGTGCGGCTTGCCCCTGATGCTCCGGAAGTGCGGCACAGCAGCCTTGGGATTTGGGAATTACAACTTCGCAACCATTCGCGGTTAATACTCTTACGGTGGCTTCATTTACAGGTGAGAAAAATAATCGCTGCACGCATCCTAATATTACTCCCACTCGGTAGCGTTTTTCATTTTGCGCTGGAATTACGGTAGGATAATTATCTCGAAAAGATTTACCAGTAACTTCTGGAAGAATAGATTCCATTGCTGCTAAACGAGGAGATATCTTTTCAAGTAAACCAGTTGAACGAATTAACTTTGGTAATCCTAACTTTTGATAAATCAATAGTGGCACTAATAAAAAGCGCAATCTTTGGGGATAAGGAAACAGCGAAAAAATTAATTGTCGAAATAACTTATCCGGTAAACTGCGGGGATAATTGCGAGCAACTTGGTGACGAGTAGCGCTAATTAATTTGTCGTATTCTACCCCAGAAGGGCAAGTAGTAACGCAAGCCAAACAGCCCAAACAGCTATCAAAATGTTGAGCAGTCGCCTTATTTAAAGGAATTTCCCCTTCATTAATAGCATCCATTAAATAGATTCTTCCTCGTGGGGAATCCATTTCCTTACCGATTACCCTGTAACTCGGACAAGTAGAAAGGCAGAATCCGCAATGAACGCAGCTATCAATTAACTTAGGCTCCGGCGGCTGATTCTCATCAAAACCGTTAATATTTTTCAAAGAAGCAATGTTATTTTCGTTATTTTCTGAAATTTTCATAATTAATTGGTAATTGGTAATTGGTAATTGGTAATTGGTAATTGGGCATGGGGCATGGGGCATGGGGAATTGGGAATAAGAGTATAAGATTAAGAGTTAGAATTTAATTGGAAACTGTTAACTGTTAACTGTTAACTAATAACTCCTAACTCATAACTCCTAACTTTTCCTAAATCCCTCCGACAAATCTCCCTGGGCTGAGAATATTTTCGCTATCAAATTGTTTTTTAATTCCTCGCATTAATTCCAATCCATTGCCGCTGTAGCCCCAAACATCTATTTTTTGTTTAACTTCTATTGGTGCTGATAATACAGTTAGAAAACCACTATTTTTTTCGCATAATTTCCGCATTTCTAACACCTTTGTTTCGTCTTCAAATCGCAATATTCCTAAGCCGCTAGATATGTTAATCGAACCATTATCGGCTCTATCTAAAATTTCTACCGCAGCATTTGGTAATACTCCTATTTTGCAGGTAATTTCCGATCCGGATTCGGGTAAATGTATTTGTTCTGGCAATCTATGCCATAAGTGAGTTTCTTCTGTGTCGGAATACACAACGCTAGTTAATCCTAATTTTTCTCCTACTTGCAAGACTTGGTTTAACTGCTCTTCAACGCTTTCGGGGATACTCTCGAAGCGGAGAATTAATCCCAATCCTTTTCCTAATCCCATACTTGATACTAGTTGAGAGGAAAGTAATTCGGCTTGAGTAGGTGTTAAAGCTGAACCACGAATGGTGTCTGCGGCTTGGGATATGCCTTCAAAGCTACCCGTTAACATTGCAGTTCCCGAAGCTGACTGCATGGGATATAGTCTAAATGTAACTTCAGTGATAATACTTAAAGTACCATATGAGCCGGTAAATAATTTCATTAAATCGTAACCAGCAACATTTTTGACTACTTTTCCGCCAGCGCGTGCGATTTGACCGTCGGCACGCACGAAGGTTACGCCTAATAACTGGTCGCGGACGCTACCATAACGCTGTCGTAAGGAACCCGTATCATTAGTAGCGATAATGCCACCAATAGTTGCTAAATCGGGTGTTGTTGGATTTAGGGCAAGTATTTGATTATGTTTTGTTAAAGTTGCTTGAATATCGGCGAATTTCACTCCCGATTCTACGGTAAGAGTTAAATCACCTACGGCATGATTAATAATTTTGTTGAGACGTTGCGTACTAACAACGATATCAACTTTAGTTAAACTACCCCACTTTAGCTTACTACCTTTACCCATCGGTAAAACGCGCCACTTATTGCGGTAAGCTACGGCAATAACATCGGCGAGTTGCTCTTGAGTTTGGGGGTAGACAATGCAACCGGGGAGACTTTCCGGCGATATTGCTTTTTTTATCTGGGTATTGTTTAAATCATAAATAAGATTTTCTTCTCCAACGATAGATGCAAGACTAGAATGGTAGACGGCAAGCGTACCCTTTTCGCTAGACATCGGTTTCCCCGGTATATTTTTTGATTGCTTAATACTAATTTACTGTTTATGGGAGAAATCGGGAAGTATCGAAAACTATAATCTCTTTATGCTATCTACATTAATTTACTAGATACTTATAGCAAAATGATAAGCAAGTAAGTAGTAACCACGATGCTATAGCCTCATTTATGACTTAAGCTAGCAACTGGAGAAAGCATATTTTTATCGGGGTTGCAATGTTAATTATCTGTAATAAAAGTCTTTTTAAATTGAAATTAAAATGGCATTTATGTAAATACAATTATGCCGATTTAGAAAGTACTGGTTAACCTACTTTTTTCAGCTTCAAATTACACAGTTATCAATACTTATATGGCAATTTATATTATCTAATTATCTCGCTTTCGAGATCATATCTTGCTGTTAGTATTTATTCAAGTATTTTTATAATAGTTTGATTGCAAAGCCTCGTTTTATAGCTTTTGCATAAAAAGATATCAAAATGTGTAATCTTAAAAAAAAATTGCTACACCATCAATGTAGCCTTCATAAATTGTTGCTATGCTTTTAGTCGCAGATGCTATTAAAGACTTCAGCCTAATAGTTTCTTCTGAAACTTATTTAATGGAAATTATAAATTTCACTAAACAGCTAAAAAAAGAATATATCGAAATTCAAGAGTTATTTATTGTAGAAAATTCACAACTGTTAGGTAAATTTAAGCTTGTAGATTTAATTTATTTGATTACTTCTGGTACTAACCTAGAAAAAATGAAAGTAGCTGAAGTAATGCAACCAGCGATTACATTACAGCCTAATTATAATTGTCAACAGGTATTATCGTTAATGCAAGAAAATAATATCATGTCTTTGCCAGTTGTTAATCGTTCGGGAGAATTAATAGAAATAGTAAATCCAGTAATTATTGCTCAAAAATTGCAGTCAGAACTTTCAGATACTATAAAACAATTACAAAAAGAAAGAGACAAAGATAAAAATTTAGTAACTCAGATAAAAGAACAAATACAAAAGCAGATAGCTTTAAAAACAGAGTTTGATAATTTAAAAGGCAATAATGAGCGATTGCAGCATAAAATATGCAACAGTCTAGCAACAGAAGCACAGCTTTTACAGACAACAAACGAGTTGCAAGAGTTATTTCAAGCTTTTCCTGATATCTACTTTCGTGTGAAAAGCGACAGTACTATTCTTAGCTATCATGCTAAAGAATTTTCAGATTTATATTTACCATCCGATAATTTTTTAGGTAAGAAATTACAAGAAGTTTTACCGGCTAATATTGCTTGCCAATTTCAGGAAGCTATCTCCCGAGTATTAGAAACTGATTCCCTAACTGCAATCGAATATTCATTATCCGTACCATCAGGAGAAAAAAGTTTTGAAGCACGATTGCAAAGCACAATTGGTAATCATATTATTGTTATTGTGCGCGATATAACCGAACGTAAGCAGGCAGAAATAGAGTTGCAAAAAGCTAAAGATGAATTAGAAATTAAAGTCGAAGAACGTACTTACGAGTTAAGAAAGACGAATTCCCGCTTGCGACAAGAAATTACCGAGCGCAAGCGTATTGAAGAAGAACTTCGTTTTAGAGTTGATTTTGAAAAGTTAATTACTACTATATCGGCTGATTTTATCAATCTTGCTGCCTCGGAAATAGATCATGGTATTAACAAAGCACTAAAAACTATTAGTAAATTTGTAGGTGTCGATCGCAGTTATGTATTTTTACTAACGGAAGATTCTGAGAAGATTAATAACACTCATGAATGGTGCGCTTCGGAAATTTCATCCCGTATTGATGATTTAAAAAATATTTACGTTGAAGATTTGACTTTGCTTATACAAAAGCTTCACCGTGGTGAAATATTGCAATTACAGGATATACAGAATTTACTTTTGCAAAAAACAGTTGAAGAACAAGTTTTTAAAACTCAGGATATCAAATCTCTAATTATTTTACCGATTACTTATAGCGGAAATTTAATTGGTTTCTTAAGTTTTGAATCTTTGAGTACTGCTACGTGGACAGAAAACAGTATTTTTTTACTTAAAATAGTAGCAGAAATATTAGGAAATGTTTTAGGACGTAAACGAGTTGAACAAGCTTTAAGAGTAAGTGAAGAAAGATACGCACGAGCTATAAGTGCAGGTAAAGTAGGGGTTTGGGAATGGAATATTCAAACTAATGAAGTTTATATTGACTCTAATTTAAAAGCGATGCTTGGCTACGAAGATGAAGAAATAGCCAATCAATTTAGTAACTGGTTGCGATTTGTACATTCTGAAGATGTGGGTTTTGTTAAAGCTGAAATTAACGCTTATTTAGAAGAGTTAATTCCTAAATACGAAATCGAACATCGAATGCTGCACAAAAATGGAGATGCTTATTCATTTTTAACTCGCGGTAATGTAGTTCGCGATCGAGATGGTGTACCGACTTTTATGGCTGGTTCAAGTACCGATATTACAGTTCGCAAACAGGTAGAAAATAAACTAAAATCTTCTTTAAAAGAGAAAGAAGTTTTGCTAAAAGAAATTCATCACCGGGTTAAAAATAACTTACAGATAATTTCAAGTTTATTACGCTTACAGTCTGGATATATCAAAGATAAACAAGCTTTAGAAATCTTTAAAGATAGTCAAAATCGCGTCAGAGCTATGGCTTTGATTCATGAAAATTTATATCAAACTAAAGACTTAGCAAAAATAGAGTTTTCTGAGTATATCCGTAAATTAACAAATAATTTAATTCGCTGTTATAACATTAATAATATTCAAATAAACACTAATATAGAAAAATTACTTTTAAAGATTGATATGGCAATTCCCTGTGGTTTAATTATCAACGAACTTATTTCTAATTCAATGAAACACGCTTTTCAAAACGGCGAAGAAGGAGAAATATACGTCGAATTTTTAATTTTGCAAGCAGGTAAATATTCATTATCCGTTAGCGATAATGGTGGAGGAACAAAAGAAAATATTAGTTCCTTAAAAAAACAATCCCTTGGTTTAGAACTTGTTTGGAATTTAGTCGAACAATTAGAAGGGACAATTGTATATAATTCCAAGCTTGGTACTTCATTTAGAATTACATTTGCTGAAAACAACGATGGGGAATAGAGAATAGGGAACAAAAATTTTCAAAATAAAAGAATCATTCTATATTAAATTCTATATAAAAAAAATGAAAGAAAAAATCTTGGTGGTGGAAGACGAAAGAATTATTGCTTGCGATATAAAATATTGTTTGGAAAGTTCGGGTTATATCGTTCCTTCAGTCATCGCTTATGGTGAAAAGGCAATTATCCAAGTAGAAGAATTTCAGCCAGATTTAGTTTTAATGGATATGATACTTAAAGGTGATATGAATGGAATCGAAGCTGCCGAAATCATTATGAATAATTTCAATATTCCGGTAATTTTCCTCACCGCTCACTCCGATGAAAGCACTATCAAAAAAGCTAAAGCAACCCAACCTTTTGGCTACGTACTCAAACCTTTTGAAGAAACTCAGTTAATTACAACTATTGAAATAGCTTTAAGCAAGCATCAAAAAGAAACTGTAATGCGAGATGAATTACAAAAAGAAAAAGAAATGAGAGAACTAAAATCTCGTTTTGTTTCAATGGTGAGTCATGAGTTTCGCAATCCATTAAGCACAATTTTGAATTCCACCGAATTACTCGCAAATCACAGCCAGGAAATAACGGAAAACAAAAAATCTGAATATTTATATCATATACAAAATGCTGTTAAAAATCTCGATCGATTGTTGAGCGATGTATTATTAGTTGGAAAAGCAGAAGTTCATCAAACTCAATTTAATCCCGCACCTTTAGATTTAGAAAAGTTTTGTCAAGATTTAGTAGCAGAGACTCAGTTGATAGCAACAGAAAAACATCAAATTATTTTAAAAATTCAAGGATGCTGTATTCAATATGAAGAAAATAGCGTACTCACAGATATTAATCTACCTTGTTTAGATGAAAAGCTGCTTCGACACATATTTACCAATTTATTAACTAATGCAATTAAATATTCACCTCAAGGTGGAGAAATAAGCTTCGATTTATTTTGCCTAAAAGGAGAAGCTATTTTCCGCATTCAAGATAAAGGCATCGGTATTCCCGAAATAGAACAAGATAACTTATTTAATTCTTTTCAAAGAGCTAGCAACGTCGGTAAAATTCCAGGGCACGGTTTAGGATTATCAATTGTCAAACAATATGTAGAATTGCATCAAGGAGAAATCAGTTTGATCAGTAAAGAAGGTGTGGGAACTACTTTTATTATCACAATACCGTTGAAGTAGTTAGTTGTTGGTTGATAGTGTTTAGTTTAGGAAGAGGGGGGAGGTGATGGGGAGACAAGGTGACAAGGTGACAAGGGGAAATTAATTCTTAACTTCTAACTATTACCAATTCCCTATTACCTATTACCTATTACCCATTACCCACTACCAATTACCTATTCCCCATGCCCTATTCCCTATTCCCTATTCCCTATTCCCTAAACATTAACAGCTTTTTTATCGTTAACTGGCGGATAATAATCTAACTGACTATTAACTTCTACAGGTGATGGTAAGTCTGTTGCTGTAATCAACCTTGCTCCACGATTGCGGGTGAAATAGTTCCAAATCCACTGAATCATGACTACTAATTTGTTATCAAATTCTACTAAATAATAAATGTGAATTAATGACCAAAATAGCCAAGCTACGAAACCTGTTAGTTTCATAAAGCCTAAATCTACAACCGCAGAATGTTGTCCAATTACTGCTAAATTACCATAATCAATGTAGTTAAATTGTGGTAAACTTTTGCCTTTTATCTGTTGTTTAATCGATGTTGCTACATATTGCCCTTCCTGCATTGCAACTGGTGCAACACCTGGTAACGGTTTACCCGTCTGATGAGCAAAATGTGCTAAATCGCCAATTACATATATATTCGGATATCCCTTCAAACTTAAATTTGGTTCAACAATTACTCTTCCGGCTCTATCGCACTCTGCATTAGTTTTTGAGGCTAATTTTTTACCTAATGCTGAAGCTTTTACACCTGCTGCCCATAATACGGTGTTAGCTCCAAACTTATTGATTTCGTCACCTTGCTTAATGGTAACTATATCTCCTTCGATGCCCGTTACCAAAGTTTTTGTGACTACAGTAACACCCAAATCTTCTAATGATTTTTGAGCTTTGGCGGATAATTCTGGTGCAAACGGTGGTAAAACTCGATCCATTCCTTCTAGAAGCAATACCTGTGTTTCTGAAGTATCGATGTTACGAAAATCTTCCTTAAGGATACCGTAAGCTAACTCGGCGATCGCCCCAGCTAATTCTACCCCAGTCGGGCCACCACCAACCACCACAAAGGTCAACAAAGCACGACGTTTTTCTTCATCTTTTTCCTGCTCTGCTGCTTCAAATGCCATAAATATGCGACGACGCATTTCAATCGCATCTTCTACAGTCTTTAAACCAGGTGCGAATTGTTCCCACTCATCCTTACCAAAATACGAATGCTTGGCACCAGTAGCAATAATTAAGCTGTCATAAGGGATTTCTTCACCCCTCATCACCACATTTTGCTTCTCTGGATCGATGTCGCTCACCTCTCCCAACAGCACTTTGGTATTTTTGCTTTTTTTAAGTACCGATCGCAACGGTGATGAAATATCAGCCGGTGACAAAGTACCAGTAGCCACTTGATACAGAAGCGGTTGAAACAGGTGAAAATTCCTTTTATCTATTAAAGTTACGTTTATATCTTTGCTATTAAGCGCTTTCGCTGTATATAATCCTCCAAAACCCCCACCAACGATAACCACGTGATGTGGTGATTTATTCCCAGCTTTATTTTCCATAAGTTGTTACTCCCGTTTACAGTCCTGTCACCATTCTTAACAAATTTTTACCATTTTAAACAGATGCTTATGATTGGTATTTGCATCTTATTTTTTAAAAAGTATTGAATATTACACAAAATTACAAATCTATAGCATAGTTAAAGTTTTCTTCATCAATATTTTACTCGCAAAGTAACTATCAAATCTAGTTCTGAAGACAGTTCTCTTCTCAAGATTAAGATTCCGCCATTATAAAAGCAGCAGTAAATTTTCTAATGCAAGTAGTCAATATAAATACTCAGTATCGCTATTGTATTGATTTTAGCTGTTGAATCCGACGACATATTTTGTAAACTTCAAGTTTTTATTAGTGTCGTTTTTGATAACTTATGCACGGGGTTTCTGCTTGCATCCGGCTCAAACGAAGTGAATCGAAACTAATTCAAAACTTACTGCAAGAAGTCTGCTTAATCAACTTTCTTATGGAGCCGCAGCTTAAAAGCTACCAAATAACCTTTAAAATAAGTGGATGAATAAACGAATTAACAAATAAATGGATAAAGACTATTATATTTTTATTTTCAGCGTTTCCCTACTAATTATCTATCTCATATTCTCCGCACTTACAGAAATGGGAACTAAATTACCCTGGAAAAAATAGATTAAAGATTAAAGGTTAAAGGTTAAAGGTTAAAGGTTAAAGGTTAAAGGTCATGATTCTTAATTGTTCACTGTTAACTGTTCACTGTTCACTGTTAACTGTTCACTGTTCACTGTTAACTGTTCACTGCTCACTGATTCCTAGAGCCACGAATTACAACACGCTCGCCTTGAATATTGATACTTTCGAGTTTAATTGGCAGCTTTCTAAGCTCTTGGGAAAGAAGTTGATTAATCTTGTCTTGGGGAATACCTATATTTTGAGAAACTTCGGCAATCGGAAAGCTAAAATGACCTAAAGAAACGCGAGTAGTATCATCGAAGCTAAATTCCTGGTTGCGAATGCTGGGTTTTCCTTCAATTCCAATATAAACTTGTTTTTGTTTCCCTGGTAAACGTTGCAATAATTGGATAATTTTAGTTTGTTTTCGCGCAGATAATTCTTGTACGGGAATAGATGCAGTTTCAACAACAGCACCTACAGAGATTTTACCGTTTTCAATTTTAGTATTTGTACCTTTGATTGCAGTTGCTAACTGTTTAGTATTTCCTGTTTTGCCAATAGAAGAAGTAATTAACGAATTGACTTCTTCTGCATCAAGTTCTACTTCTCCGGTATTTGTGGCTGTCAAATTATCTGAAACTTTACGCAATACTTCTTCAGGATTTATTATTTTTTTGGCTAATTTAGTAGAAGAAATTACATTTTCATTTGAAGAAGATTGAATATACCACGAAGGTAACTGCGTCGCTTGTTGCCAAACAAAAAATGTAGCAATACCCATACCGCTTAACATCAAGCTAAATATTAGCAAAAGTCTTTTGTAGATCATTAGGCAATAGGGAGTAGGGAACGGGGAACAGGGAGACAGGCAAAATATCAATTATTTTAGCAATTAACTATGACTTTTTCGCACGGTAAAACCTTAAATCGGTTTTTTATTTATGTTTATCTTTTATGTTTATCTACTTAGCATACAAAGTCGGTTTAATTATTTTTCTTTTGCCTTATATAGAAATCCGGTTAGATTTATATCAATACTTACAATTAAAGAAATCTTCAGATTACCTATTGCCTGTTGCCTGTTCCCCATTCCCTTTTAACTAAAATACAATAAAAAACCCCAGTCGGGGGACTAGGGCTTAATTTATCGACTAGATTTATTGTTTCAACCATTATCTGGGGAATCAGCTTCTAACGATTTCAAAGAATTTTCAAATGCCATACGCTGTTCGGCATTACGTAATAGATAACCATTAAGCATTGCAGAAGCTAGAAGTTTTCCTAAGTTTTCGCGATTAGTACTAATCATTACATTAAAATCATCGGCAGGTAAACCACCTAACATAGCTACAATGGTACGTTCAATTGCTTCTGAAACGTCGGAAGAACTAGGTCGAGAAAGTTGAGTTACAGTTTCAGGACTCAATGTTTTAATGTAATGCAACAAGGAATTACCACCTGCTGTTTGATTGTCAAAAAATTCTGGATTACGTTGATCTATGTTATTCACAGTATTATTTATGTAGGATTTATTTCAACTTACATAAATAAATGTAACAGTTATTTAATTCAGAGACAGTCAGTTAAACCGTACTTAAATGTGGGGGTTTCTTCTACTCGTGGGAGATGGGGAGATAGAGAGAGGGGGAAGAGGGGGAGACAAGGAGATGGGGAGATGGGGAGAATTCCTAACTCTTAACTCCTAACTCCTAACTCCTAACTCCTAACTCCTAACTCCTAACTTTTAACTTTTTTCTTCAATACTTCCAAAAGTCTATCTACATTTTCTTTGCGGCTGTTGTAACCCATTAATCCGATGCGCCAAACTTTGCCACCTAGTTCGCCAAGCCCACCTCCGACTTCCAGGTTGTCTTCTAGCAGCATTTCTCGGGCAACTGCTTTACCGTCAATGCCTTCGGGAATACGTACAGTTGTAAGTGTTGGTAGTCTGTACTGTTTTTCAACGTGCAAAGTCATTCCTAAATCTTCTAAACCTTGCCACAGATATTCTGCATTTTTCTGATGCCTTTCCCAACTATTTTCTACTCCTTCTTCTGCAAGCAAACGCAGGGATTCCCGCAAAGCATAATATAAGTTGATCGGGGCTGTATGATGATATGTGCGTTCTTTACCCCAATATTTGCTTAACAGGTTCATGTCTAAGTACCAGTTTGCAACCTTGGTTTGACGAAGAAGCAACTTTTCCATTGCGCGATCGCTCATTGTAAATGGTGAAGCTCCGGGAGGACAACCCAAGCCTTTTTGACTACAGCTATAAGCTAAATCGACTCCCCATTCATCTAAATATAAAGGCACGCCACCCATACTTGTGACTGAATCCACTAGCAGCAAACTACCATGCTCGCGACATAGCTCGCTGACTCCTTCTAACGGTTGACGTGCGCCGGTAGAAGTTTCCGCATGAACTAAAGCTACTATTGTAGGACGATGAGTATCTATAGCAGTCTTCAATTCATCTAAGGAAAATACCTGTCCCCAAGGCTTGGTAATGGTTCGCACATCTGCACCGTAACGTCCGGCCATATCAACCAAACGATTCCCGAAGTATCCGATAACACCTACTAATACCACATCGCCAGGTTCTACTGAATTAGCAATTGTGGCTTCCATTGCAGCGCTTCCCGTACCGCTAACTGCTATTGTGAGTTGGTTTTCCGTTTGCCATACGTAGCGTAACAGCGACTGAATCTCATCCATCAAGGTCAGGAAAGCCGGATCGAGATGCCCGACGGGAGGAGTATTCATTGCTTTGAGTACGTCGGGATGAGCGTTTGATGGGCCGGGACCGAGAAGCAAACGGTTAGGTATATTTAAGGGTGAAAGTTGTAATTTATTAACGTTTTTTGTGGAAAGTGTCTGAGTCATGATTTTTCGTTTGGTAGATACAACTGGTTACAAAAGGGAATGCAGGATTTTAATTACTTATAAAAAATATGCTCGTAGTAGCGCTTTAGCGCATCTTATCTAAGGTTTTAAAGCGCTACTATAAACCGTTACTAGCCCTATATATTTTAAGCTGTTAGTAGTATAATGCCGAAAAGTTTGAGACCGATAGTAATAACTTTTAAGGAATTGCTTGAAAGATATGCTGCTGGGGAAAGAAAGTTTTCTCGAATTACTTTGGTTTTGGATACTCCCTTCAGGGAACTCGATGAGTGGGAACTTCAAGGAGTTAATCTTAGCGGAGCGATTTTGAAGGGTGCTGATTTGGACAAAATCACTCTTTGGATGCATGGAATTAATTTGAGTGGAGCCGATTTGAGGAATGTTGACTTGAATTATGCCCGTTTCATTGAAGCCGATTTGAGTGGGGCTAATTTGAGCAGAGCTTGTTTATGGAGAGCGAGTCTTGATAGAGCCAATTTGGTTGGAGCCAACTTGAGTGGAGCCGATCTCCAAGAGACTAATTTCCACGAGACTAATTTGAGTGGAATCAACTTGAATAATATTAAAGCTATCGATACCTATTTCGGTGGTGCCAATTTGACTGATGTCGATTTTAGAAACGTTAAGTTGCGGAAGAAGACTGATTTCACTGGAGCCAACTTGACTAAAACTAACTTCTTCGGAGTTAATTTGGATAACGCTGTTTTTAGAAATGCCTATTTCTGCGAAACTATCATGCCAGATGGAAGTATAAGAAGTAGTGAAATTTGATTCTTGTTTATCCTGACATTTTGCACCACTATATTTAAGCGCTAAATGCCGTCTTCAAATCAATCAATAAAATATTAATAAAAAAGATGTTGGGTTACGGCGCAAGGTTAATTTCTAATTAAAACCATGATTACAAAATGCGCCGTGAAGCCAACCTACTAACTACCAAATAGTTAGTATTCCACAGGTTTAGATCCCCCCAACCCCCCTTAAAAAAGGGGGGCTTTTTGTGAAATGCTTTTAGCCCACGCAGGTGGGCTTTGTTTGTGTAGCCGAGGCAGTGCGTTGCGCGTTGTAGCAACTGCCGTCCAGACTTCCAGTCTGAGGGTTTTAATTACTAACACCCGTCAATTTTTTCTGCGATTCTGCAACAACTTGATAAAGCTTCAATTCAAATTTTTCCATACATTTAGACCAGTCAAATTCCAAAATCGAAGGGCGAGCATTTATTGTCATTTGCTCTTTTAATTGAGGATTTTCTAAAATTTGAACGATTTTATTAGCAAAATCTTCTGGATTATTTGGTTCTGCTAAAAAGCCGTTACTACCTGGTGTCACTTGCTCTGCTGTGGAAGGTGCAACCGCAGCAACTACAGGAGTACCGGAGGCTAAAGCTTCGTTGTTTGTGGTACAGAAGTTTTCGGTGATAGAAGGGTTAACAAATACGTCTGCACGGGCAAACCATCCTAAAAGTTCTTCTCCATGAGATTCACCCCAAACTGTTACTCCAGAACCAAATTGTTGAGCGCGTTGTTTAATTTGTTCTTCTATCGGACCGCTACCAATAATTACTAAATGAACGTCTTTAATTTTTTCGGAAATTATTGGATATATATCTAAAAGTTGATTAACATTTTTTTCGGCTGTAATCCGTCCTACGAATAATAAAGTTGGTCTATTGTCGTTAGGAATAGGATTATAACTAATGTTTTTAGGATGGAATTTATCGCAATTAACTCCTTGATAAGGGAAGTATTCGCTATGCTGACATTTCATTTCTAAATATTTAGCGAGTTGTTCTTTTGAAGAAAATAGACTGAGGCTGTAAGACTCGCTAAATTTCTTAATTAAGTTTGGTAGAAAAGGACGAATTAAACTAAACAATTGATTGCCTAAGTAATATTGGATATAGGCAACAATGTCAGTATGAAATAGAGATATTGTTGGAGTGCCGGTCTTTTTAGCATATTCTACTGCAACAGGACGACCATAACCTTGTAAAAAAAGCGAATATAGTCCCCTCATTTGCGCTGCTTCTTCTACTAATACAATATCAGGATTAAAACTTTCTAATAATTTAGTATCGTTCCAATGCCGATAGCTTAATGGTTGAGGAAGAGATTTGTAAAAGATTAATGGCTGTGTGGGAAATGCAAAGGAAGTAAAGTTTGGATATTGCTGTAGTTCATCTAATCCAGCCATCGGACGTTTACCTACATTGGAAGGATACTGATTGTTAATTTGAGGATGAATCAGAAATACTTCATGTCCTTGCTGCAAAAACCATTTTACTCGCTGATGTACTGCAACAGAAACTCCTGTCAAAAATGGAGCATATAATCCAGTGGCGATCGCCAAACGAAGAGGTTGTTTTAACATGATAAATATATAAGATAGTTTAGGAAAAAAAAGACAAGAGAATGTAATAAGTTATTTTTAGTTCAAATAGTATTCATATAGTTATTTCAATAAATTTTTCTTGGGTAATTTTGGATTTTAGAGCGGTATGTAAAGCAAATCTAAAATCCAAAATTTACTGTATTCTCTATCTAAAGAGAAACCTGATTGTCAGATGGTTGGTTATCTGATTGATAGGGATGATATTTGGTTAACTGAATATTGAAAGGACTTTTGATACGGTAGACTATTCTACGCCAATAGACTTTCGATATCCACATTGATGACAGTAAAGCGTATCCATAAAACCAATGCGTTAAAGGAATTTCTATCATTTTTTTGATTAATGTTCCAAATGATATGTTTGGCATCAACCATCGATAGCTTATTACTTTTCTGACTTCTATCTCTAAAACAGTTACGATCAAAAGTAAACAGAATATGTAGAGACTATAGCAAGTAAATAGAATTAACGAAACATCCCATTTAGCTAATAATATATTCACCAAAGCTAACACAAATATAAAATTTGGTAACAGTGTGGAAAATACCGCTTCTATTACTACCAACCACCATTGAGAATGATATAGTCGAGCAATTAATAATTGGCGTTTCATCCAATTCATTAAGTTTCCTAAAGTACATTCTTCGCGATTGAGTATTAACAAAGAAGGCACAAATTTTACTTTTAAGTTATGTTCGGCGAGGATGCTTTTAAGCATCGTATCTTCGCTTAAACCTCTTGCCCATCTTTCAAGCATTCCGGTTTCGTGAATCACTTGTGTTTTAATCGCCAAACTTCCTCCCCAACAGATACCGTACAAATACATTTGTATTACTGCGGAGATATTCCATAAATATCTGATTATAGTTCCCCAATAGGTGCCTTGAAATAGATACCAGCGGTTGCCCGTAGTTGCTCCTATTTTTGGATGCATTAGAGGTGTAACTAATTCGCGCAACCAAGTAGGATGAACTACTGCATCTGCATCTACTAAAGCGATCGCCTTGTAAGAACTATCTAATTCGGAGACAGCTTGTATTAATGAACTGCATTTCAAGCTACAGACGGTACTAGCCAATTTTAAAGGACTAATTTGAACGTTAGTAGCGTTGCATTCACTAACAGTATTGCAAGCTACTTGCCATGCTGGATCTTGTTCAGAGTCAACTACGATTTTCAAATCGTATTGAGGGTAGTCTTGCTCTATTAAAGCTTTTAAACAGTTGGAGAGAAAAGGATCTGCTCCTCGCAAGCATAAAATTACTGCTGTCTTAGGAAGTTGGTTGTCAGAAAGTACAGAAATGCTATTTGAACGCAGAGAATAGACAAAGATAAGCGTTAAAGCTATCTGAATTATCAGCCAACCTAGCAAAGTTTGCAGTAGTGCGATCGCCCAAAATTTCATTTATACAAACCTTTATACATTTGAGAAAAGCTAATAGGATTTTAGATTTTAGATTTTAGATTTAACTTCGTAGATAGCTGTTAAAGATTTATAATTTCGATTCCCATTTGTTTTTCAAAACACGTTGAACACTTTTTAGAAAAGCGGGGTTCGTGGTTTATAACATCTGGAGAAATAATCTACGAACAATCCAAAACAAAAGCATCTGTTGTTAAAATCTAAAATCTAAAATTCAATTACGTGGTAGTGGAATTTTTTGCAGATTTAGTTGTGATTCATCTATCGTAATTTTGTTTAAATCGAAATTCTGCAATAAGTTATTGTCTCTTATATAAGCTGGAGGTAAAAACTTATAAAATGTGAGCGTTTTAATCTCCGAGACGTTTTTTGAAAAAGGTAAGCTATGGGATTTATCCAGTTTAAAAATGGAATTTTTGCTTATACTATCAAAAGATTGGTTTTCAAATTGACGACTGACAATAATAATTTTGTTAGTAGAGTCAGGTTTTCGTCGTGCAAAACGGTGTATTGTCATAGAAATTCCCGTGAATAATGGAACGTATAGTCCCATAAAAATTGCCATACCTAAAGCTTGTTTATCCATAATTTAGGTTGAATTTAAGGATCGAGAGAATATTTCATTTCAATTTCAATAGTTTGATTTTCTACTAATAAAAAGCTGGCTTTTTCAAACTTGGGAGTTCCTGTTTTGATCGATACAGTAGGATTATTAGAAATACCAAACCCTTCTTCAGGGATACCAAGAAAATCTCTATCTAGCTTGTTATTACCATTTTGGTCGTCAACAACCGCAATAGCATAAGTACCTTTTTTTAAGCCTGCAAACTCTTGTTCGAGCGAATTTCCTGTAATTTTCATGCATTGGCTTTTCAGTTCGCTGTTATTACCAAGAGGAAATCCGCGTTCGCTTTCATAGATTCTCAGACAAACCTGACCTTTTTGGTTTTTAATACCTTTGATTGCAACAGTCAAATTCGCCGAATCTTCTACAGCATTAGCTTTAATAACTAATCCAATACTTGCTAAAGTGGATAACAAGCAACAAAAAAAATATTTATTCATGGTGTTAGTGGTTAGTTGTTAGTTGTTAGTTGTTAATTGTTAAGAGTTGTGAGTAGCAAATGAGGAGTTAGTAGTTAAGATTTTTCCCTATCCCCTCAATGCCCGATGCCCCATGCCCGATGCCCCATGCCCAATTACAAATTACTCTTAATTATGAGCGAGCGATTTTTTAATGCGATTCATTCCTTCATCTAAAGAAATAGCTGGTTTGTAATTCAAGATTCTCCGTGCTTTATCAATAGAAAACGCATAAGGGCGGCTCATAAAATCTACCGCTTCGGGATAAATATCTGGCTGTTTGCGTAAAAGTTTTTGCCCTTGACAGCGTAATTTCAAAAATATTCTGATTTCTTCTTTTCCTAAAGATGAAGGAGCGCTGTGACCTGCTGTTTCTGCTAAACGAGTAAAATACTCTTGGGGAGAAGTTTCTTTTCCGTCGGTAATATTAAATATTTCACCATGTTGATCTTTTTCTATAGCTAGAAAAATAGCATCAATTAAATTATCTACATATACATGGTTAATTACCTTTCCTTCGTTTGTATAAGCAAATAACTTTTGCTCCATAAACGATATCGGACGTATCGTCCAAGGAATAGAACCCGGCCCATAAACATCTCCAGCACGGATAATAATAATACCAAAATCTCGCGCACTATTTAGTTGCACTAAAGCTTTTTCTGCTTCTATTTTTGTTTGACAATAAGGATTTTTTTCTTTTACAAGTGGTTCGTTTTCAGTAACTCCATTCTTGTAGTCAAAACCATAAACTAAAGCAGTAGAAAGATGAACAAAAGTTTTGATGCCAGCATCGCGAGCGGCTTTACCAATATTTACAGTTCCATCAATATTGACTCGACTAAATTCTTTAATTGAACCTCCTTCTTTGGCTATTTCTTCAGTATGTAAAACTATATCCACATCTTGACAAGCTTTTTGAGCAATAGATGAATCGGTAACACTACCGATAATAACTTCAGCACCTAATTTTTGAGCTTTTTTAGCTAAATCGGGATCTTTTTCTAATCCACGGACTTTTAAGCCTTTAGCCATAGCTAATTCGGCCGCACGTAAACCAATAAATTCACCAATTCCGGTGATTAGTAGAGTTTTATCTGTCAGGTTCATACTTTTTCACTTATATGTTGATTTGAATATTTTTAGGAATGGGCATTGGGCATTGGGCATTGGGCATTGGGCCGAATTCCTAACTCCCTACTCCCTCTCTTGAAAAGTTGCTCTTGGGGGAAACCCCCAAGACCGCACTTTATGTCCGTTCCGGACACGCTCCGCGAACGCTACTCCCTACTCCCTACTCCCTACTCCCAACTCCTAACTCCCAACTCCTAACTCCCAACTCCTAACTCCCTACTCCCTACTCCCTACTCTAAAAAATGTCTGCGGGATCTGCTGAGCGGAGTTGATTTATGGTTAATGCACCGGAAGTCATACACATTAATGCTGTTGCTATTAAAACTATTAATGCATTGTTGAAGCTCATATTTATGGGTAATTTTGTGGCTTTCATTGCGAATTCATACAGATATTTGGAGATAATCCAACCTGGAATATAACCTAGTACTGCTAAAATGAAAGCTTGTTTAAAAACTACTCTTAATAAATAATTATTGGCATAACCTATGGCTTTTAAAGTTGCGTATGCTACTAATTGACTAGCAATGTTGCTAAATAGTATTTGATAAACGATAACTATACCAACAACAGAACCCATTGTTAGCATCAGATTTAAAATAAAACCAATTGGTGTTCTATTTGCCCAATATTGTTTTTCAAAATTGACAAATTCTTCGTGGGTAAATATCAGGACATCGTTAGGTAATTTATCTTTTAATCTTTGTGTAATTTTTTCGGCATCTACTCCAGGTTTAAGGGCGATCGCTCCTACATCAATTTTGTCGGCAGGTCTACCATTCTGAAATATCCGCAGAAATGTTGTATCGCTAACAATTAAGTTTCCGTCTACCCCAAAGGAAGGCCCTAAGCTAAATAATCCACCGATTCTAAGTCTCAATCCTTCTAATGAATCGAAGGGAAATATTTCGATGCTTGGTTGGGAATCTCCCCGTTCAAATCGTATAGCAACATCCCCAAATTCCGGTCGAGAATCTTGATCAAATAATACTACATCAGATAATTTTAATTTATCTATATTTTCTTCTATTCCTGGTAAATTGATGATAGCTCTATTTGGTTCAAAACCCATTACGTATATTGAGTATTTTTCACCATTATCGGGATTTTTAAATTTAGCAAATCCTAAATAAATAGGAGTAACTGATTTTACACCGTTAAATCCTAAAGCTTGATATAAACGAGTTCTGGAAAAGCTTTGGGTTGCGGTTAATGCTTTATATTGAGAACTAACTAAAAATAAGTCTCCTTGGAGACTTCTATGTACCTGAGTTGCACTGTTGTAAAGTGCATCTTGAAATCCAAGTTGCATAAACATCAGCATTACAATAAAAGCGATACCGGCTACAGCTATAAAAGAACGAAGTTTGTTTCTAATTAGCTGTAACCATGCGATCGGGATTTTTGAAGCCATAATTATCAAGTATTAAATTTGGAACGATCGAGTAATTAGAATGAAGTATGAAGGATGAAGGTAGTTTATATAGCTATTATTATCGGCTAGTAAAATCCTTTTCTTCTGTTGCCTGTTCCCTATTCCCTGTTCTAAGACTAATTAATAAGCATAACTAGTACGTAAGAACTTTTTAAAATTCATCCTTCAAATTCATTCCTACTTAAATTTGAATAGCCACATCTACCTGTAAATTTGTTAAACCCATAATTAATTTATTGTCTTCTAGTTCGTCAATGCGGATTTTTACTTCCACAATTCTTCTGTCGGTGTCTGCTCCTGGATTAATATTGAGTATTTGTTGTCTGTCAACTAATAACCCAATATCGCTAACGGTTCCTTTTAATTCCCGAGGTAATGCTGTACTCGAAATAATAGCTTTTTGACCTAGACGCACTTTCTGAATATCTGTCTGATAAACTTCAGCTATCACGTACATCTGATTTGTTTTACCTATCTCTATTATTCCTTCAGAAGAAACCATTTCGCCTGGTTTAGTATTAATTTTTAATACTGTGCCGGTAATAGGAGATTTAAGAACGGTTAATTCTTGTTCTGCTTTGGCTTGTTTTACAGCAGATGCGGCACTTTTAACTTCTGCTTGTGCAAGTTGAATATCTTGTGGACGAACTTCTTTAATGCTGTTTAATTTAGCTCTGGCTTCTCTGATTTGATCTTGTAGAGTATTAACACTACGATTGAGGGTTGCTTGAGCTTCGTTAAGTTGTTGCTGCAATGTGGTAACTAGTAGACGTTTACTATCTGCTATAGAAGCCGAAACCGCTCCTTGTTCGTACAGCTTTTGATAGCGATTATATTCAGTTTGAGCATTATCTAACTCTGCTTGCAACCGTGCGACAGTAGCATTTCCCGTAGCAATTTCACCTTCAAGTTGAGACTCTAGTCTGGCAACTGCTGCTCTAGCCGCGTCGATGTCTCCTGTTTTTGCTCCAGCTTCTACTTGAGCTAATTTGGCTTGAGCAACTCTGACTTTATCTAAAGCTTGTTGTACGTTGACTGTAGCTTTTTCGTAACCGTCAAGCAATGCTACTACTTGTCCGGTTTTTACTTTACTTCCTTGATTTACAAATAGTTTCTCTACCCGCGAGCCACTTACAGCATTAGGAGCGGATAATTCAATCACTTTATCTTCAGGTTCTATACGCCCCAAAGCTGTAATTGCAACTCTCGCAGGAGTTGTATCTACAGGGGTAGGAGATTCGGTTTGAATGCTAGGGCGCAATCGTATATAGCTGTAGAAACTAACGATTGCTGTAGCTAAAGCAATGGAAGCCGCTAAAATTAATCGCCATTTTGGGGGGGCTTTTTCTAAAAACTCCCTTTCCTTATCTGCTGACATATTTTGATTCCAGTTGTGAAGAGCCAAGTTTTGTATTACGGTGATGATTTTATAATCGTTACTAAAGAAAGCCGATTTTCTCTGCCCGAAAACCTTTTATTAATACAAAGACTGATTTTACGCAAAGACAGCAGATAAAAATGTGCTGAAAAATGTTTAAGTTATTTTAGGTACTCAACGAACTTTTTTATTGCACCTGGTGAGGGTAGACATTAGTACCGCTTCGCGTAAGTAAGAAGTAATAAGTAATAAGTAAGTGCTGTTGAAATTCTTTGCTAAATAGCCTAATGCAGGAATTTTAAATTATCATCTGCTTTTTTGCTTGAAAAAACAAACCAGGGCAATTTTAGATTTCAAATTGCGGGTTGATGATTTAATAGATTCTTAAATTTAGCTACCTCGTCAACAATAGTTGGAATGGAGGTTTAATTTAAAATCTAGAATCTAAAATCTCAAATAGGTTGGTCTAAAATTTAACCTCTCATCTTTAATCTGTAATATTTCACCGACTACTAATATCCTTTAAAAAAATTAATGGATCAAAGGGCGTTTCGATTTACTAATTTTTATTCTATATTATTAATAAGGTATTGTTCTAGGAAATAGCAGTAACACTCTTCACAAAAAGTAAATTTTAATTACAGCTAAATAGAAATGAAGCGCCTAGTGAATAACCTGAAAAAACTTGTATATAAGTATGTCAAACAAGTTAGATATTGTCAAGCTGCCCAAGGAGCATATTTCTTATTTTATGCATATGTTTCTTTATGCAAATAATACGGTACATAAATAATCTAATTACTACTTTAATGCTTGATGTTTCGTTTTAGATTGTAGATGCTCAAACGCTTATGTCCTAGCACTTTTACAAATAACTCTATCTTATTTATTTGCGGTATTTGATTGAAAAAATTTGGTATTAAATTTAGCCATATAGTAATACGATAAATATTTTTTACAGTATTTTTGTGGCAACAGATACATTCAAACAATTTAATTATTTAGGTTAATTACATAAGGGAGCAAAAATTCCTGACATAACGTCCATAAGCTTTAACTGTCAAAATGCTTATCCCAATTCTTTAATTTATAAAGTTTCGTTTTAGCTATGATATTTTTGCTATCAAGTAGATTGATTTAATCCAATATAGGAGGAATAATTTAAGAGGGTTCGGGCTTTCGCAAAATTTTGATGATTCTCACAATACACGTTTATATCAAGCTACTATCAGTTTTATGACATAACATTATTTTCTTAAATTTAAAAGTTAAAGAAATTTAAAAGGCATCCCATCAATCAAATATCAGTCGGTATACCGTTATGAAAGTATTTTATTATGTCAGGAATATCTAAAGTTTCAATAGAAAAAATCAAATATGCTAATAATCGTCGTCCTATTAATGATGAAAAAGTCGAGCAGTTAAAAAAATCTATAGAGTTGAATGGTTTGCTTAATCCGATCACTGTAGACAATAATTTTAACTTGATTGCTGGGTTGCATCGGTTAACAGCCTGTAAATTGCTTGGTTATAAGGAAATTGAATGCAATATAGTAAGCTATGATTCCGACGAAAACGCCAGATTAGCCGAAATCGACGAAAACTTGATTCGTAACGAACTTGAACCCCTTGAAAGAGGCAAGCTGGTATTAGAAAGAGAAAAAATTCTTGTTAAATTGGGGATGAGAGCAAAAGCAGGAGATAATCAATACACTCTCAAAGCTTCAAAAAATGGTAGTGAAATTATTTCACCACCTCCTAAAACCACTCAAGAATTAGCAAAACAGGCAGGTTATAGCGAACGCAGTTGGCAGCATGACAAGCAGATAGCTAGAGATATAGCCCCAAAAATTCAGAAAATCATTCAGAAAACCCCCATCGCCGACAAAAAAACTAAGTTGCTTTCGATTGCTAGAACTGGTAGAAAAGAACGAATTTTAGCAGAAAAAGCTCAAAAAGCTTGCGAAACAGCGAAAAATAAAGGCAATTACAAAGAAGCCGAACAAAAAGCTAAAATTGCCGCAAAATTACGCGCTCATCAGGAACAATTGCAGCTACAAGCCTTTCACAGCGCAATGGCTGAACTTGAGGCCAAATCCGGAATTAAGAAGGAACAACAAAGAGTGGAACAGCCAAAAATTCTCAAGTCGTTGATTTTTAATCAAGAATCGCCTTCATTAATTGGCGATAAATGGACTTTAGGTAATCGCCATCTTGTATACTACGGCGATACTGCTCAAAAAGATTTTATTCGACTCTTACCCTCAAACGCTGCTTTAGCGATTAGCTACGCTACACCAGAGGCGATCGCCACTTTTTCGGATGTATGGAATCACGATTATTTGATAGATGAAGCTTCTGTTGTAGCTGTATTGCGTTCGGAAAACAATATTTATCAATTTTGCAGCACTACTCGGATGAATTTTCAGTATGAATTGTTATTGGGCAAGATATATGTTGGAATTTTTTCGCGACAAGCAATATCCAAACCACAAATACCAATCAACTTAGACAATGTGGAAGGGATAATACAGTATTTAATAAATATGTTTACAACTCAAAACAATTATGTAATTGCACCGTTTATGGGTAACGGCGAAATTTTAATGGCTTGTGAAAAAATGCGCCGAGTTTGTTTTATCGGCGACGAAAATCTTTCTGCAATTCGTAGCGGAATATCCCGTTGGGAAAGATGGACGGATAAGCAACCTGAGAAAATAGCGCGTTCTAATTATTTATATTCTTGAAATTGGCAGTTAGGAGTTGGGAGTTAGGAGTTAGGAATTAGGAGCTAGGAGTTAGGAGTTGGGAGTTAGGAGTTAGGAGTTAGGAGTTAGGAGTTGGGAGTTAGGAGTTAGGAGTTAGGAGTTACCAATTACCAATGCCCAATCCCCAATGCCCAATCCCCAATGCCCAATCCCCA
>CAYMZW010000048.1:0-23798 GCA_964395005.1 uncultured Rivularia sp. | reverse complement strand
CCCAATGCCCAATGCCCAATGCCCAATGCCCAATGCCCAATGCCCAATGCCCAATCTTATCCAAAAATTCGGCGAATTAACGCCAATTTACCCTCATAGGGTGGATACAGTAATTTTACGTCTAGAAGAAAAGGTTTTTTGAGTACGCTTTTGTAATGAGAAAAAGTGTCAAAACCGGCTTTTCCGTGGTAGCTGCCGATTCCGCTATTTCCTGTACCGCCAAATGGTAAGGAGGGAACGCTGTAATGAATTAATGTGTGGTTTATACAACCTCCACCAAAAGAAGTTTCTTGTAAGATTTGTTTTTGCAGGGTTTTATTTTGAGAAAATAAGTATAAAGCTAAGGGTTTTGGTTGAGAGTTAATTTTATTAATGGCTTGTTTAATATCGGTAAATTCAATTACTGGTAAAATAGGGCCGAAAATTTCCTCTTGCATTACTGGATCTTCCCAGGAAATGCTATCGATAACGGTAGGAGCAATATAACGTTGTTCGGAAATAGTTTCGCCACCAATAATTATTTTTCCATCTTTTAAATAATTTTCTAATCGATTAAATTGCTTTTGATTGATGATTCTGGCATAATCGGGACTTTTGGCAGGGTTTTCACCGTAAAATTCTTGAAGACATTTTTTAATTTCATTTATTAGATTATTTTGAATTTTTTTATCGACTAAAAGATAGTCTGGTGCAAGACAAGTTTGTCCGGCATTAAAAAACTTTCCCCAAGTAATGCGTCTGGCAGCGACTTTAATGTCAATGTCGGTATCTACAATGCAAGGAGATTTTCCACCAAGTTCTAATGTTATAGGTGTGAGATTTTTTGCTGCGGCTTCCATGACAATTTTACCGACAGCAGTACCGCCAGTAAAAAATATATGGTCAAACTTTTCTGCTAATAAATGTTGAGAAGCTTCTACTCCTCCTTCTATGACAGCTAAATATGATTTATCAAAATACTTATCAAAAATTTCAGCGATCAGATTAGAAGTGTGAGAAGCGATTTCAGAAGGTTTGACAATTGCACAATTTCCGGCAGCGATAGCACCTATTAAAGGAGCAATAACCAATTGAAATGGATAATTCCAAGCGCCAATAATTAAAACTACACCTAAAGGTTCTGGGTAAATTTTTGCTGAAGCTGGAATGAATTGCCAAGGAATTTGTGATTTTTTCGGCTTAATCCAACTTTTTATATTTTTGATAGCATATTCAATTTCTTTCACAACCAGCGCGATTTCGGCCATAAAGCTTTCTACTAATGGTTTGTTTAAATCGGCTTTTAATGCATTAAAAATTGCTGTTTCGTTATCAATTATTGCTTGTTTGAGAGTTTTTAATTGCTGAATGCGAAAAGTAATATCTTTGGTTTTACCTGTTTGAAAAAAATCGCTTTGATTGTGGATTGTTTCAGCAAACATATTACGGTTTAGGGAGTAGGGAGTAGGGAGTGGGGAACAGGGAATGGGGTTGGGGGCAACAGGGGGGAGAGAAAAAACAAATGAAAAAGGCTAGTTAAGAATTAGAATTAGAATTTAAAATTTAAAATCTAAAATCTAAAATCTAAAATTTATTGTTTCATGGGTAGGGTTACGGTAAAAACACTACCTTTACCAAGTTCGGAATTAACTTTGATAGTACCTTGATGAGCTTCTACGATACGCCGAGAAAGGTATAATCCCAAACCGCTACCAGAACGTTTGTGGCTTCCGGGACGAAATCTTTCAAATAGATTGGATTGTTGCTCGGGGGAAATACCTTGTCCGGTATCTACTATTTTGATAGTTATAGTACCGCAATCGCTCGAATCAGCTTCCAAATATATCGTAACTGAGCCACTATCGGTAAATTTGATGGCATTTCCGACTAAATTGGTGAATAAACGATGCAATTCAAGGCGATCGCCAATTACCGTAATTGCGTTTTCAAGTTTGAAATCGGTTTTGATTACCAAATTTTTTTGTTCTGCTAAGGGAGTCAATTCACTCGCAACTTCTGAGATCAATTGACGAATATCAACTGATGAAAAAGCTAAGGTTTTACGTCCAGCTTCAAAACGGTACACTTCTAATAAAGTATTAACCATCGCTAACAGATTGCTGTTAGAGCGAGCCATAATAGTAAGTGCTTCATTCATAGAGGGAGATAATTCCCCCAAAGCACCTTCAAGAAACAGTATCATCATGCGCTCCTCTGCTACCAAGGGAGTACGTAAGTCATGGGTTAAACGAGAAACAAAATCTTCCCGCTGAAGAGCAATTTCATCTCGTTCATCAATACTGTGTTTGAGCCTTAAAAGCGAACGTACCCGTGCGAGCAATTCATCTACCGTTACAGGTTTGCGGATGAAATCATCAGCACCTAAATCCAAGCCATGAGCAACATTCGGCGAATCATGGGCAGTAATTAACAAAATTGGAATAAAAGATAGTTGAGTATTTCCTCGGATATGTTTAGTTACCTCATAACCATCCATTCCCGGCATCATTAAATCTAATAAGATTAAATCAAACGTCGATTCTGCAATTCTCTTTAATGCAGTAGAACCATTTTCTGCCGTACTAACTTCATAACCTTCTTCCTCTAAAATAGTTTTGATTAAAAAGACATTATCGGGAGAATCATCAACAACCAGGATTTTATCAAATGTAGAATTTTCAGCATTCATAGTTTAGTACAAAGGTTAATTAATAGATTTTCTTTTGATTAAAATAGGACTTACGCAACGGCAACGGAAGTAAGCGTGTTCCAGACATTTAAGATCCCCCCAACCCCCCTTGGTAAGGGGGGCTTGCGTAAGTCCTATAAAATAGTTAAACTTTGGTTAACTAGAAGTTTTCTATTTTCAATTACAGCTTAAGAGAGTTTAAATATAAATTAAATATTTGTAATTTATTTGACTATATAATGCTCCTGGTGTTGAAAAACAACTAACTAGATTTATTTGAAATTAGTATAAGTAATAGAAATTTAATTGCAGTGATAATAATCACTCTATTAATTGCTTTTTTTTATTTAAGATTTGTAACAATAAGCTGACAAATGGTAGCATAGTTAACACAGTTTGTATTTACACCTGTTTAAGTTTTAGGCAGTAGAAGCTTGTACTATCAAGCAGAAAGTAGCTGTTTCCTGCTTTAAAGATACAAGTATTAATTGCTATTTATATTTAGGTTACGTTAGTATCGCCTCGAAGGGTGAGATAACCCACAAATGTTTTAATTATTGACTGAATATTACTTTGGTAGGGAGTCTAGAGAAGTTTTTGTGAAAAATATGTCTTTTGATATATTGATTGCTGCATTTGATATATGTGTAACTCCATATCGAATGCAGCAATAATTTTCTCATAAATGGCTTAACTGATGTAACGGATTATAGATTAAATAAGTTCTTTCAATCTTTTGTGAAAGTCTTCAAAATCGGCAACGATAATAGAATTTGTAAACAGCTTTTTTAATACAGATTCGTCATCTATAACCTTAATTGCTTCTATAGCTACCTCTGGCACATTTTTAAACCTTGTTTGGACAATTTTAATTACATTTGCTCGTGCTTTTTCAAGGTTGTTTTGTTGTTTCGATAATCCTTCAAGGTTTGTTACTTCATTCATTTTACTTACTTATTGACTACTTCTAAGTTTAATGTTGTGCAAGTTTTTCCGCTCAATCTTGTTTAACTTTATATTTTTGGCTGGGGAGGAAGACTGAGGTTAAGATTGAGTTTCTGTTTTGAAACGCAAAGGTACGCTGAGGTTAACGCAAAGGGGCGCAGAGTATGCATGAGAATGATTTAAGTGGAATTATAATTGGTTGTGCGATGCGAGTGCATACGGCTTTGGGACCAGGTTTGTTGGAGTCTGCTTATGAGCAATGTTTGGATTACGAGTTGAAAAAGAAGGGATTTAATGTTGAAAAACAAATTCCCATACCTCTTGTTTATGAAGAAGTAGAATTAGATTGTGCTTATCGATTGGATTTAATTGTTGAAAACAAAGTAATTATTGAAGTCAAATCTGTAGAATCTCTCAAACCAATTCACTCGGTACAACTTTTAACTTATTTGAAACTAAAAGAATGTAAACTAGGTCTTCTCCTTAATTTTAATGTCCTCCATCTTAAAGAAGGTATAAAAAGAGTAGCGAATAAACTCTAGCTCCGCGCACCTTTGCGTTTACCTTGGCGCTCCTTTGCGTTTTAAAAAAATTATTTTATTATAAAAAAGTACTAGTTTGATGTCAGTTATAACAGAAGCACTTGAAAGATTTGAATATTGGTTGTGGCAAAATCATCCAGATATAGCTGGTTCTTTAAATCCAGGATTAACAATTGAAGAAATAAATGATATGGCTAAAACTTTACCATTTTCACTTTCAAGAGAGATTAAGGAACTATATCAGTGGAGAAATGGTAGTCCTGGAATTTTTGGCACATTAGATTATTCTGATGAAGGGCTTGGATTTGTTTCATTAGATAGAGCAATAATTTTAACTTATGAATGCGAACATATTACCGAATGGGTTAATCTTCCCTGTTTTTATATGTTTCCAGAGTATGAACGCTGGGTTCATTTTGCAGTTTGTGAGGAAGAAGAAACATCACCAATTTTAATTGTTACTGATGACCCATATACTAGACTTTCTTATACAAGCATAACTAGCATGGTCTTAACAACCATTGAATGTTATGAAAAAGAAATTATTAAACTTGGAGATTATAGAAGAACAGAATTTAATCACGATTTAATTTCTGAGTCACTGTACACAGAATCAGATGAAATTGATGAATATCTGGATGCTAGAGAAGAATTTAAAAATATTCAAAACAAAAATAATTCATTGTTTGATAAGGAAGCAATTCTTAAAAAATATAATATGAATAAAAATGGCTTGGCTGATAGATCGAGGTGAGCAAACCGTAGCTACGGTATAAGTATTTGAATTAATCTAAATATTAGCTTAAAAGTTTTGTAGGCAACCCCAAAATGGTAAAATTAACATCGAAAAATATAACATTAGCGGAGTTTCTACAATTATCAGAAACAAAACCAGCTAATGAATATATTGATGGAAAAATTATCCCTAAACCCATGCCTCAAGGGAAACACAGCACAATTCAAGGCGAACTCGTACCTACTATAAATACTGTAGTAAAACCAAAGCGTATTGCTCGTGCTTTCCCTGAGTTGCGCTGCACGTTTGGCAATCGCTCAACTGTACCCGATATTGCTGTTTTCGCTTGGAATCGCATTCCCCGCGATGAGAATGGGGAAGTTGCAAATGCATTCTTAATTGCACCAGATTGGACAATTGAAATTTTATCACCAGACCAAAGCCAGACAAAAGTAATAAAAAATATTATTCATTGTCTCAAGCATGGAACTCAAATGGGTTGGTTGATAGATTTACTTGAGCAAACTGTATTTGTATTTCGTCCCAAACAAGAAACTGAGGTATTTGACTCACCAGATACGCTACTTCCCGTACCAACTTTTGCAAGTGAATTACAGCTTACAGTAGGAGATTTGTTTGCTTGGTTGTTGGAGTGAAAGTTAATAATTAGTTCATAACATTAGTTTATTAACAGCAGCTTAAAAGATGGGAAAGTAGAAAGGTAGACAATACAAATATAAACATAATTAATGCCCAGAAAAATTAGAGAGTTGAAAGCTTAAATATTGCGTGAGGGATTTGTATATTTACCCAAACGTGGTAAAGGTAGTCACGAATGTTGGAAACATCCTTTGTTAGGAAAGACAATGACAATACCAGGTAAGGATGGAGACGATGTGCCACCATATTTAGAAAAGCAGTTAGCGCAGTTATTAGCTCAACTCCAAAATTTACAAGAGGATGAAGATTCATGAGTAGATACAGTATGATTATCCAATGGTCGGATGAAGATCAGCTTTTTTTAGTCACCATCCCGGAATTTAGCGATCGCGTTATCATGCCTTGCACTCATGGTAAAACTCGTGAAGATGCGATTCGTAATGGTGAGGAAGTAATTGAAATGTATTTAGAAGCTTGGCAAGCGAATGGTGAATCTATCCCCGAACCTAGCACGCTGCAAATTGCTTGATTCTCCGTGCACCTCCGCGTTTACCTCAGCGCTCCTCTGCGTTTCGGAATCACTCCTCGAATCCCTCCTCTACTCCCTTCAACATCTCCTTTATAACGAGGAATTACATGAATTCCGGCGTGCATAACATTTTGCCCTGCATCTCGATTAATATTCATTCCGACGTTAAAACCGTCTGGTGCAAATTCTTTTCCGATGATTTCTTGGACTTTATTAGCCATTAACCAGCAAGCTGATTGTTCTTTAAATGGTAGTTCAAAATAGTTACTGACGTGACGTTTGGGAATAATTAAAGTATGTCCTTTGCTTAAAGGATATCCATCGAGCATTGCATATGCTGTTGCTGATTCGGTTAGTAATGTTAGGCTTTTGCGAGGATTGCAGAATATACAGTTTTCTGATGAATGTTTATGGTAATTGTAATGAATATATTCGTATATTTCGCAGTTATCGTTTAAAGAAATTGATTCAAAAGGAAGTTTTACATTACACTGATATGTAGGTTTTTTATGAACGTAATGTTCTCGAAATCCTTCTCTTTTAACATCTCTTCTGACGGCGAAGTAAGCTTTTCCTCCTGGCTTTAATAAATGCGATATTTCCATTAAAACGTCGGCTTGTTTTTCTGGAAATAAAACGTTTAGAACGTAAAAACAAATTATTGTATCGAATTTGTTTTGCGGGTATTGGGGAAAATAATAAGGGTCGTAGCCTATAATGTCAAATCCTTTTTTTTGCAATACTTTAACATCATTACCAAAGCCGCAACCAAAGTCTAAAATTTTGCCTTGTAATAATTCTTTTTGTAATAAAATCTTAGCTGGATATGATAAGTTAGTCCTTTCTATTGCAGTCAGGTGGCTAAAATTATTTTGTTGTTTTTTCATTTATTTATAAATTTAATTAGATATAACTAAATTAATCGAGGTTTTTAAAAACTTCGATTTCAGGATTAAAATTTATTTATGAATTTAAAATATAGCTTAATAAAGCGCTTTAAATGTTCAGTACATTTTCGGGTATTGCTGTTTTTTATAACGCAAAGAGACGCTAAGGTTAGCGCAGAGGTTACGCAAAGAGGAGGAAGAGGGTAATGTTAGTTATTTACATGAATGGTTTAAGGTTATTCCATTCAGCTATTTGTATTTGCTTACTGTTACGAAACATTCTTTTTTGCAAGCGGGGAAAGTCTGCAATTTCATACTCTCTTCTTTCTCCACCCATGATATAAACCAAGTCTTGTTCAAAAGGATTTCTCAAATGATGTGCTACTGATGGAGTTGGAAATCCCATAAAATCACCTTCTCCTACTTGATATTCTTGATTGTCTATTTCAGCTATACCTTTTCCAGAAAGTATATAAATAAATTCTTCTTCAAATTTGTGGGAATGATAGATGAATGATTCTTTTCCTGGTGGTATTTTTGCTAGGTGAAATCCAATTCGTTGTAAACCTACTGCTTCGCTTAAGGATGCTCCGCTTATTTCTGAGTTTGGATTAAAAGGATGGGAAAAAGTTTGTTGGGAAAGTTGTTTGATTGCTTCTGCTTTTAAAAGTGGGTTTGGTTTTTCGTTGTTTGTCATGGTTTTAAGAATTAATAAACCGCTTAGACGTTAAGAGGGCTGAGGGAAGAATTGAGAGACTATATATATATTAAAGGAGAGGGAGAGATAGGGGGATAGGGAGACAAGGGGAAGAATAAATAATTCAAAACTCCCAACTCAGGGCAACTAACTCCTAACCACTAACCACTAACTCCATACTGCATAAGTTGATTTGACTTACACCTATTAATAGATAGCTGGATATTAAACCTCAAATGCTCCTTGGGTAGGAGGAAAGGATATTTCCTTACCCTTCTCCCTTTTCTGGCTTTACGAGAGTTCTAATTTATTTCGGTAAACACTTTTGGTAAAAATAAGTTCTTAATTATCAACTGTTAATTGTTCCAAGATACACGTTAGTAAAATAAGTCATATAAACGAAACCTTGTTCGTTCTTAAATCGCTGATATAATTTCTCTAAATCATCAATAACTTGTTCGTAAACTTTTCCTGTTTTAGGAAGATAAGAAACACTCATTGCACGTCCAATTAATCCAGTTAAATCTAATTCTTGCTGATAAAGAAAAGTGTATTCTTGAAAGTTTTTGAAATAAATTGTTTCTGTTAAAGGTTCAACAGATTTCATCTTCGATTCTGCTGGATGATGCTTCGATGCTTCGCGAACAATTCTGCTATATTCTGCTGTAAATTCTTCGTTTTCATCGCGAAAGTTCCACACTACTGCTAATCTTCCTTTTGGTTTAAGAATACGGCGAAATTCGTATAAAGTTGGTTCGGGAGTAAACCAGTGAAAGGCTTGAAAACAAGTTACTAAATCAACTGATGCATCTGGTAAATTAGTATTTTCTGCTGTTCCATCTTTCCATTCTACCGAAGTTGTATTATCTCTAATACCAGCGTTTCTCATTTCGGTATTTGGTTCGATCGCAATTACTTTTATGTCACGAGCAGATAGTAATCTTGAAGCAATTCCGGTACCTGCTCCAATATCTGCTGCTGTAATTGGTAAGGTGATATTTTCCAGGATTTTGTCAATTGCTGCTGTGGGATAGCTAGGGCGATATTTTACGTAGTCTTCGACTCTATCGGAAAATCGGTTTTGGGGATTTAGTGTGTGTAATGGTGTTGATTGTTTGTTAGTTTGATTCATTGTATTAAACATCTGGCGGTTTCAACCGCCGGGTAAAATGTTAGCTTAAACTTCTTAAACAGTCGCTAAATGTACGGTATTTTGATAAGCAATATAAACACAACTATCTGAATTACAACAGCGCTGAAACAATTCTTCTAAATCGTCAGCAAGTTGCTTTTGTACTGTTTCTTCAGAAGAAATAAACGAAACGCTTTTAGCTAAACCGATTAAACTGATTAAATCTAATTTTTGTTTGCAATTAAATTGAGCAGATTCAAGATATTCAAAATCCAAACTTTCGCGTAAAGGTGCAATTTTGGTATTTAAATATGAGGGCGGACGATTATTTGCGGATTTACTAATTATTTGCCAGTAATCTTGGGTAAATTTATCATCCCGATTTAAATCTTGAAATACAATTGCTAATCTTCCCTGTGGTTTCAAAACCCGTTTAAATTCTAATAAAGTTGGTTGTGGTTGAAACCAGTGAAAAGCTTGAAAACAAGTTATTAAATCAACCGATGCATCGGATAAATTAGTTTCTTCTGCACTTCCATTTTTCCATTCAACATTTTGATGCTTTTGAGCAACTTCTCTCATCGCTGAATTTGGCTCAATTGCAATTACATTTACACCTTTATCAGCTAACTGACGTGCAGCAATTCCGGTTCCCGCTCCGATATCTGCTGCTAAAAGTTGATTTGGTGGTGCTAAATTTTCCAGAATTTTATCAATAACTGCATCTGGATAAGTTGGACGATATTTTGTGTAGTTTTCTGCTTTCTCGGAGAAACGAGTTAAGGGGTTGAGGTTGTATAGAGGTGTGGTGAAATTCATTTATAGAAGTTATGGAGATGCAATACAAATTTTACCTCACCCTGTCCTTACGGACATCCCTCTCCTTGTTAAGGAGAGGGAAACAGTTAGATACAAACATTAAAAATTCTAATCCGATATTAGCATTCATTTAATTACAACAATTTTTTTTACAAATACAATGACTAAATTAACAGTTCCTGGTATTCAACCTTTACCATTATTTGGACGCACCATATTATTATCTAAATTTGTTGGGGATTCGCTGGGTTTTACTAGTCAATTATTCCACAAATACGGCAAATTAGTTTCTCTTGCTCGTGGTGGTGGTACTAATACTTACTCTCCATTACCGAATTGCCCTGGTACTGTTTTTACTTATGGTGCCCAAAATGTTCAAGCTGTTACGAGTCAACATGAAATTTATCATAAGTTTCCTTTAACTGGTGGACTTTATAGCAGACGAGATGAATCGCCGCGCATGGAGCCTTTGAAGCATTTTGGTGTGGGTTTGTTTGGTGTTAATAGCAATGCTCATCGTCGTCATCGTCAGTTATTAGTGCCAGCTTTTCATCAAAAACGTATCGAGTCTTACCGGGATACTTTCGTGGAAATTACAGACGCGATCGCTAATCAAATAGAAGTAAATAAAGTCACAAATATCGCTAAATTAATGCGATTGCTGACATTGAGAATAGCCACCAAAACTTTATTCGGTGCTGATATAGGAGAAAAAGGTAGTAAAAGCGCTGCACTTTTACAAAAAATTGGGATGTTATTAGGTAATCCGATGACGATGGTTTTACCTTTCGATTTACCGGGGTTTCCTTTCCATCGAATGATGACTTTAATGGCTGAATTAGACGAGGATATGAGAGAAATAATTCGTTCTAAAAAAGCTACAGAAATTGACACCGGAGATGTGCTTTCGATGTTAATTAAAGCAAAGGATGCTGAAACCGGAATGACATTAAGCGAAGACGAATTACTCGGACACGTGAGTGTAATATTTGCTGCCGGACACGAAACCAGCGCTAATGCTTTAAACTGGACTTTATTTTTACTTTCCCAACACCCACAAATTGCTGCCGATTTACTCGATGAACTCGAAGGAGTGTTACAAGGAAAAGCACCTACAGTTGAACAATTGCAGCAGTTACCGTTATTAGAGCGAGTAATTAAAGAAAGTATGCGGGTATTACCTCCAGTACCTTGGAATGCCCGCGTTACATCCCAACCAACCATGTTAGAAGGATATGAATTACCAGCAGGAACCGAAGTTTGGCTAAGTATTTACCACAGTCATCACAGTCCCGAAATTTACTCGCAACCAGAAAAATTCAATCCCCAACGTTGGGAAACTTTAGAAGTAGATAACTTTTCATATAATCCCTTCAGCGCCGGTTCCCGAAAATGTATCGGAGCCGGATTTGCAATGATGGAAATCAAAATTATATTAGCAATATTGCTGCAAAAATTCCGTTTTCAATGCTTACCACAACAAGAAATTAATCGTAGCGCTTTAATTGTTTTAGCTGCTAAAGGTGGATTACCAATGTTAGTTTGCAAGCAAGATAGAGATTTTCATAAAGGTGTTGGAGGATTGAGAGGAAATATTCGGGAATTGGTGGAATTACAGTGAGCAGTTATCAGTTAACAGTTAACAGTTATCAATAAATTCCCTCAGACTAGAAGTCTGGGGCTAAACAAGCAAAGCCCACCTGCGTGGGCTAATAATAAATAATAGATTACATTATTATTGTTTTTGTTGTTTATACCTCAGTGAATGGTATATAAAAAATAATATGCTGAAAATAAATTGAAAAATACCCAAAAACAAAGCGAATACTAGAAAGAAATTATCACGTTTTCTATCAGGATGAATAATTTCTTTTTTTAATACCCCATTAATGTATCTTCGTTCTATTTTCGGAGCTACACATTTGTATTGATACTCAACTGAAAATATTTCATATTTTTCATAATCATTAAACCATTGCTTTTTACATAAATACTCGTAAAATCCTTCAACTTCACGATTGTATGTTATTCGATTGTACAATTTACCTTGAAAATACTGACTTGATTCAATAGTATTACCTTTTCTATCTATCATTTCACTTTCTATAATAATATTGCTATCAAAATGATATTTATTTATTATCTGAGAACCATCAGAATTATCAACGACTTCTACTTTAGCTTTGTTAATCGGATTTAACTCGGGTTCGTATTTTCTATAAATATTTTGAGCAATTTCATTTTCTTCAAAATCTCCTGATTCATCTATATAACAAGCACCTGTTTCATAACATTCTGCAATATAAAGCATCATATTAGTTAGATTTCTGTAAGCTATATCAATCCCATGATATGTATGTAAAATAGGCGAATTTTCTGTATTTTCTTCAGCACCAACTGCTGAAAAATATTCACCCTCAAATTCAAACAGAGCAAACCAACCAAAAGGAAGCGATAAACTCCAAGCTTCTTTCATGAGTTTTAATTCTTCTAATGCATCTTCTAAAGGAAGAAAGCGGTAATACCTAAAAAAACAACTTCCATCATCAATCATTCCATTTCGCCATTGATAAAGTTGGTAAACTTCTTGAGTTAATCGAAATGGTAAATCTTTAACTTTTTCTTCTATCTCTTCAATAGTTAATCCTGGTTGTAGAGATTCGATTGTAGAAGGTTTGTTGTGTTGAAACCAGTTTAAAATTCTATTTAAAGCTTTTGTTAATTCCGACATAGCTAAACATATTTTTAATATCAACAATAACTCTTAGAATAAACCCGATCTAAAAAATAGTACATACGCTCGCATGAATCTTCATAAAATTACCCCTTGCACATCACGTAACGTCAGGCTCTAGGATGAATTCATCAACGGCATTTCTCTGTTAAAAGGAACCGAGGTGATGATATCTAAAGCGATGAAGATTGGTGAATTAGCAAAACAAACGGGACTTTCAATTCGCACTTTGCATTATTACGACGAAATTGGATTGCTTTCTCCCTCAGATAGAAATGAAATTGGACACCGATTATATAGCGACGAAGATATTATTCGGTTGCAGCAAATTCTGTCTCTTAGACAGTTGGGTTTTGCTTTGAAGGAGATTCGTGAGTGTTTGGAAAATCCGGATTTTTCGCTTTCCCAAGTCATTAATCTACATCGAGACAGAATGCGAGAGCAAATCGCCTTATCTCATACTTTACTCGAACGTTTAAACGGAGTAGCCAGAGAATTGGAAATAACTAAATCGGTTGCGGTTGAAAATCTTATTCAAGTTATGGAGACAATTACGATGTCAGAGCAATATTTTACACCGGAACAACAAGAAGTCATTGAAGCACGATTTCCTGATGTGGAGCCGGAATGGCAAGAGTTGAGAACTAAAGCACGGGTTGAAATGAGCAAAGGTACTGATTTAAATAGTCCTTCAGTGCAAGAGTTAGCAAGGATTTGGCAGTGGAGTATGAAAACTCTAATTCGTGGCGATCGCCCTCTGTACGAGTCTCTTGTAAAAGCGTATCAACAGCAGGGTGGAGAAGCAGCAAGTTGGGGTGCAATGGATACCGCCACATTTGAATATATACTGAAAGCGGTTTCTTTTCTTTCAATTGCTGAAGAGGTAAATATAGTTATATCTGATGAAAATTTTACCTCAGATGCACTCCGAGTAATTAATTTAGGATTAGATGCTGTTCGTCAACTAAATTATGATTTCTATGGTACGGAAGGAATTCTTCTCGGGTTTTTGGCAGAAGATACTAGTGTTTCCACAAAAGTTCTCGAAGCTGCGGGAGCCGATTTTGAAACTGTACGGAATCTAATCGTAAAATTGCTGGGTAAACGCACTCCTGGAGAACTAACTCTTCCCGAAAAAATTCCTTTTGCTCCTAGAATGAAAAGAGTTTTTGAACTAGCTCGTGAAGAAGTAAATAAGTCAGGAAAAGAGCGGATGAATTCGGGACATTTGCTATTAGGTATATTAGAAGAAGCTAAAAGAGGAGGAGGAGTAGCAACTTATATTCTTAAAGAGAAGTTGGGAATTGATTTAGTAGATTTAGAACAACAGTTAAGATTGGCAATGTCGGAATAGTTAGTTTTGACTATTTATTCTGTATTTTGTATCTTCATAGTAATTAAAATCTCTCTCTTATTTCTTCCTTTGTTTCCTCCGCACCTCTGCGGTTTTTTTTTATCAGTATCTCTGGTTGTAAATAAATTCGGGGTGCATTATTATTTTTTGAATATTGATGAATAAATTGAGATAAATATATTATAAACAAGTTGTAAAATACAGTAAATCAAAAATGAATCAAAAACCAACATTACACTTCTTCTGTGGCAAAATGGCTAGCGGAAAATCAACTTTAGCAAAATCATTAGCTAAAGAGAACAATGCGATTTTGATGGCTGAAGATGTTTGGCTATCACTGCTTTATCCAGAAGAAATCAATGAATTCAATGATTACATCAAATATTCTCGCCGATTAAAATCAATACTGTCTCACCATATCCAAGACATTTTAACTCAAGGCACATCAATCGTTCTTGATTTTCCTGGAAATACCCCATCACAACGCGATTGGTTTCGTTCAATATTTGAATCGGTGGAAGTTAATCATTTACTGCATTACATAATTGCATCCGATGAACTTTGTAAGCAGCAATTAAAAATCAGAAATCAAGATAAACCTGAAGGTACAGCATTTACTACTGAAGCAGAATTTGCAGCGATTACAAAATACTTTCAACCTCCGACAGCAGAAGAAGGATTTAATATTAAAACTTATCAGAAGGATTGAAAATTGCCTGTATCATTGTTCAATTAAGTAAAAGACAAAGCAATGACTACCACAGCAACAATTCGACTTGCTAAACCCGATGATACAGATTCCATAATGAGCTTGGCTGATGCAATAGGTTTATTTGAAGGGGAGGAACTTGAAGTACTCGGTGATATGCTAAGTGGTTATTTTGACGGTAGTCTTGGGGAAGGGCATTCCTGGATTGTTTGCGACGATGATGGAGTAGTGGGAGTTGGATATTTTGCACCGGAACAATATGCTTACGGAGTTTATAATCTGTACTTTATTGCAGTTCATCCCAAGTATCAAGGGAAAGGAAATGGTTCATTAATGCTCAACTATGTTGAAAAAACTTTAGCAGAAAAAGGTCAACGTTTGTTACTTGTGGAAACTTCTGGTTTACCAAACTTTGAGCTAACGCGGAAATTTTATTGTAAGCAAGGTTACGAAGAAGAAGCGAGAATCCGGGAATTTTATAAGCCTGGTGACGACAAGATTATTTTTCGGAAAGCGTTAGTTAAATAGTCGTTATTCACCACAGCACCAGTACCAACCTTTTTCTCTTAAAACGAAATCTAAATATCTTTCAAGAAGAGAGCCAACACAATTTTCAGAGTAGAAACTTTTTAGTTACTTAATTTAATTTAATCTAATTTAATTTGAATTAATTATTTGAACCTCACTTCTCCTACCCGAAACTCCCTTCTTCCCCAACCTCGATTTAATCAAATAATAAGCAGCAGGAACGAAATAAAGAGCAAGCAAAGTCGCACCAACCACACCACCGGCGATCGCCACAGCTAAAGGTGGCCAAAATTCCCCGCCAGATAACAATAATGGAACAAATCCGATAGCGGTTGTTAGTGTTGTCGTTAGTACGTGACGAGTCGAGTGTAAAACTACTTTTTGAATCGCTTTGGGATTTCCAGTTTTTGCAATTGGATGGTTAGAAATCGCGCTGAGTACGACAATCGAGTCGTTAACAGCAACACCAATCAAACCTACCGAACCAATTATTGGGTTGAAACCGAAGGGATAACCAAATAACCAGATAGAAAATAAACCCAAACCAAATGATGCTACAGCAACTATTCCGATAACACCCGCTAGTTGAAATGAACCGAGAGAAAGTACTAATGTCGCTATCATCAAAATAATTAAAACTCCCACAGTGGAAACCAAACCACCTACAGCATCGTTTCTTTGTTCCTGCTCTCCACCAAATTCAAATTTGTAACCGGGAGGTAAGGTAAATTTGTTATTTTCTAATTTGGCTTTAAATTGACTTAAAATTTCTGCTGGTAAAACTCCAGCATTAAGAAAACCTTGAACTGTGTTAACTCTTTGTCCGTTGTAATGAGTAATTTGAGCAAGTTCTGGTTTTAATTCAACTTTACCCAAGGAAGATAAGGGAACAGCCGCAAGGGGATTATTTCCTTTTCTATTAATACTCGAATCGGCTAATAAATCTAAAGAAGTAATTTGTGATAAATTTCCTCGTTCTTGATTTCCCAAACGAACTCTGACAGGTAATTCTTCATTTCCTTCTAATATTGAACCGCCAATTACACCTTCTAAGGAATTATCTAACTGTTGAGCAATTGTTGTCCGATTTAATCCTGCTAAACGTGCTTGTTCTTCATCTACTTGAAATTCGATTTGTGGTTGAATTTCATCTAAGCTCGCACGGGTATGAGTAACATCTTTGATTTGTACTAATATTTGTCTAACTTGTTCTCCTAATGATTGTAATTTTTCGATATTAGAACCATAAATCCGCATTTCAATGGGTGCAGCAAAAGGCGGTCCCTGTTCTAATTGTCTGACAATTATTCTTGCTGAAGGAAAAGCTTTATCTAATTGAGATTGTAATTTTTTGGTTAGCTCGCTGGAGGTAAGAGAATTTAATTGTACTAAAGCTTGAGCGTAATTAGCTTGCTGTTCTTTTCCACCAGTCAAGTTGTAGTAAAACGAAGGAATACTGCTACCTAATAACCAGTGAACTTCTTTAACTTCTGGATTATCGATAATTTGTTTGCGAATTTGTTTAATTAAAGTTTGAGTTTTCGCTAACGAAACTGAAGCAGGTAATTCTAATTCTATTTGAAGTTGATCTCTATCCGCAGCGGGAAAGAATTGTTGTTCGAGACTACCAGCTTGGATAAAACCAATAATTGGGATTAATAAAGCTAGAAATATTGATAAAACAGGTTTCGCAATTGTAAATTTTACGGTGCGTCGATAAAATCGATTCAAAATCGGAATAAAAATACCATTTTGCAGCCAGGATTGATTATTTTCTTTACTATCCTGATAGCGATGTAATTTAGCGCTGAAAGTGGGAATAATGGTTAAGGAAATAAATAGCGAACAGCAAACAGCTACGATAACCGTAATTGCAATCGTTCCCACAAATTCCCCGGTACTTCCAGGTAATAATGCGATTGGTAAAAAAGCTAAAACAGTTGTTAAAGTTGAACTTAATAATGGAATCGCTAAATTTTTAATACTTTGACTTATTGCTGCTTTAGCTTTAACTCCTTTTCGTAATTCATTTTGCACCTCATCTACCATTACAATTGCATTATCAATCAAAATTCCCAAAGCAACAATCAATCCGGTAATCGACATTTGATGGAGAGGAATATTCAACCAATTCATCCAACCAAACACCATTAATACTGATAAAGGTAAAGCCGAACTAACTATTAAAGCACTCCTCCAACCCATCATTATTACAGTTACACCAAATACTAAACCTGCTCCTAAAAGCAAATTCAAAATTAAACTATTTAATCTTTCAGTAACATAATTACTTTGAGCAAAAACAATCGGTAAACCAATACTTTTAGGTAACTCTGATTGAAACTCAGCAATCTTTTGCTCCGCGACTTTCGACCACAAATCAAGTCTTCTTCCTGACTGTACGTGAACCGCAACAGCCACCGCCGGATGACCATTTAATAATGCAAGTTCAGTGAATGGTTCCTTAATCCCCTTACTAATTGTGGCGATATTTTGTAAAGTTACAAATTGACCTTGACTGCCAAAATTAATCGGAATTTGTCTTATTCTGGCTAAAGTTTCAAGCTCTCCCGCAACTTGAATTAATAAATTATTATCTCGATCGCGTAATTGTCCGGCAGAAATTTTAGAATCACTTTGAGCAATTTGTTGTGATAATTCTCTTGCAGTTAAATTGTAACTAGCCAAAGCTTCGGGATTAATCTCGACAATAATTTCCTCTTTCGGCTCGCCAAAAATTTCTACTTCCTCAGTTCCCGAAATCGCTTCTAAACGTTCCTTAAAAACCTCCGCTTGCCGACGTAAAATTGCATAATTAGGTTTATTATCCTGCTTCCAAGTCAAACCAGCAATTAAAGCATAAGCTTTTACTTTCGCTGCTTCTAATTCTGGCTCAATAATATTATCGGGTAGTTCGACTTCGGCTTCATCCAGCTTATTCCTAATCCGCGTCCAAACTGAATCTACTTGTTGTTTGCTGACAGTATCTTGTAATTCAATCGTAATAATTGAACTACCAGTACGAGAAGTAGATTCATAACTATCAATTTCTTCAATTTCCGTTAACTTATCTTCGATTTTCTCCGTTACCAAAGCTTCAACCCTTTCAGCATCAGCACCAGGGAAAAAAGTACTAACTATCGCGGTACGAGAAACTAATTCCGGATCTTCTAATCTTGGTAAAGTGAAATAAGAAGAAATCCCCCAAACAGCTATTAAGACAATCGTGAGAATTAGTAAACGAGAATTTCGATAAAATAGAGTAAACATGATAATTTGGGCATTGGGGATAGGGCATTGGGCATTGGGAAATATTTATTTTTTGTATTTTGTAGGGTGTGTTATGGCTTCGATTTATTTAAATATTCATTACCATCCATAAAAATGCCGTAACGCACCAATCTAGGTATTGATAACTATGCTTTATTTATTAGTTATTTAATTTATTGATTTAAAGAATATTTATTAAACGCAAAGTTACGCGGAGGCAAGCGCAGAGGAGCGCAGAGAGATAAATTTTAAAATCATCAATATTTTTTGTAGGATAATTGTAGTGAAAATCAAACAGTAATTACCTATTTCCTATTACCGATTACCCATTCCCTTTACTAACCAATTGACCGGGAACAAGTCTTTGAGTACCATCAATAACTATTGTGTCTCCTGCTTGAATTGTGCCTCTAACTAAAACTTTTTTACCGTTAGTTTCTAATACTTCTATTAATCTACGTTCGACTTTTGAATTACCATTTTCATCAATAACCGCATAACAAGCCCATAAACCGCGATCGCCTTTTACTAATGCGGTAATCGGCAGCCAATAACCTTCTGTAGCTACATTTTGAATAACTTTGAAGCGAGCAATTTCTCTAGGAGAAACTTTTGCAGTTGATTCCAACTGTAAAATAACTGTGCGAGTACGAGTAGCTGTATCAACTTCCGGTAAAATCGACTTTACTCTAGCAGAATAGTTTTTTCCCCCAATCTCTAATTCTTTTTGACTACCAGGTATTAATTCCCTCGCAACATTAATCGGAACTCCAATTTTTACTTCTGGTTGACTATCTTCAACTAAACGTACTACCGATTTACCAGCCTCAACTACCGTCCCTTCATCAGCAGTACGAAGTCCAATCGTCCCGGAAAAAGGAGATTTTAGAGTGCTTTTGGCAATAGTTATATCTAAATTGGTTATTTCCGCCGATAATTGGTCAACTGCGGCTTTTTGCGCTGCTTTTTGCTCATAACGAGTCCCGTTAAGCAATTCTTCTAAACCACTTCGAGCATTATTCAAACGCTCCGATAAAGCTTGAGAATTGAAAGCAACTTCATCAAACTGTTCCCTCGAAATCGCTCCTTGCTCGTAAAGATATTTTCGGCGATCGCTCTTTAACCGTTCTAATTTCAATTGCTTTTCGATATCCCGTACTCTAGCTCTCGCTGCTGTTATTTGCTCGCTTCTCGCACCGTTTTTCAATTCCACCAGTCTTGCTTCTGCTTGTGCTTTCTGAGCAACCAAAGAGCGACGTTGTGCCTGTAAATTAGCTGTATCCAATTTCGCTAATACCGCTCCTTTACTAACCCTGTCTCCCTCATCTACCAAAACCTCTATTAACTTTCCACTACGTTCAAAACCAACTTCGCTAGTACGCTTCGCTACTACTTCACCCGTATAGCTTTGCGCTGTCTGATAATTTTGAACTAGTTGGATTTGAGTTGTTTTAACTGGAAGCGGCTGAGCTTGAATTTGTGCTTGAGCGCTCGTGTCATTTCCCTCAATCCCATTAAATTTACCAATTCCCACACCAGCAAGTAAGATAAGCAAACTAGCCGAAATTAACTGTAATCTTGTAAATCGAGATGATTTTACCCGCTCCGAAACTTCCGAGATAGACTGCTGATTCATGACTTCATTGCAGAGAAAGATAATTAATTAAATGCAAAAAATACAAATCTTGCATATACAACAAGTTGTGTATACGCTTATAGTATATAAAACAAATTGAGTATGTCAATCAAACTTCGATAATCCATACCCTATCTATGGATGAACAATTGCTCACTGCTCACTGCTCACTGAAAATGTCATTAGCGCACACAATCTTGGCAACACTAGGTTCCGAATCTTACAGTGGTTACGATTTATGGAAGAAATTTTCTCAAACCAGTAAATATTATTGGCAAGCAACCCAACAACAGATATATAGAGAACTAGGTAAATTAGAAAAAGAAGGTGCGATTACTTCAGAATTGATTCCTCAAGAAAACCGTCCCAACAAAAAGCTTTATCAAGTTACAGAAGAAGGAATAGAAAAACTTAAAACTTGGTTATTAGAACCAGCAGAACCGATGGCAATTCGTGAAGAGTTGCTGGTTAAAGTAATTGCATCTCAATTAGTTTCTAAATCAGTTATTTTGCAAGAAATTGAACGACATCATCAAATTCACTCGCAAAAATTGTCTGAATATAAAGAAATTGAGCAGCGAGAATTTCCTGATATTTCTCAATTGTCTTACCAAAAAAAATGTCTTTATGTGACTTTGCGCTGCGGTATTCGTTATGAAATTTATCGGATTGAATGGTGTGAGGAAGCGATTGCTTTGTTAAGTGAGGGAAATAATGGATAAAACCTCACCCTCAATCCCTCTCCTTATTAAGGAGAGGGAAGCAGGAGTTAAATCAAGTTTCAAAATTATTCCCCTTCCATTAATTCTTCCAATTGCAGCATTAATTCAGGAAGATTATTTTGAATGGTATTCCAAACTATTCTTTGATTTACTTGAAAATATTCATGAGCCATCACATTCCTCATATCAGCAACAACGCGCCAAGGAATGTTAGCATAACGCAATTGAATCTCGGGAGGAATATTTATTGCTGCTTCTCCTATAATTAAAAAGTCGTAGAAAACCGCTTTTGCTATTGTCTCATTAGCTTGAAAATCAGCAAAAGATAAACCTGCTACACGATTCTGAATAGAATTAATAGCTTCTAGCATATCTTGTATACGAAAACGCCAATCTCTAAAGGGCACGAATCACATCCTTAATAACAGGTTCTCTTAAATTTTCTCGCAAAGTGTCCAAAGTTCCTATATCTACCGAACATCCTAATATATCTTGTAAATAAAGCTTTACTTTTATAAACTCAAATAATCCAACCGAACCATTAAACTCTACAAAAAAATCGACATCGCTATCTTCTCGCGCTTCATTCCGTGCAACTGAACCAAATAAATCTAGAGATTTTACTCCCATTGTTTGTAATTGTTCTCGATGCTTTTCAACAATTGCTAAAACTTCATCGCGTTTCATTATATTTCAGTAGTTGTGTAGTTTATTTTGATTATGAAGGAAAATAATTTTTTCTATCCAAAGCATCTATTAATTCCGACATCGCTAAAAATTATTTTTTACATCAAAAGCATCCGTAAAATAAGCTTAACTCAATAGTTAGTACAATAGTTCTGCAAATGCAAAAAGGAAGCAAATTACATTTTATATGCTTTACTTTTCACATATCGCTATCAGAATTCATATATTTTTCTTTCATGGTTGCAAAAACAGAAACCATAATTTATTCCACCCAGTAATATGCATTCCTATATAAACCTCCATCTTCACAAAACAATAAATTATTTAATAAAAATACCGAATATACCAGTTTTGCGTTGAGGAGAATAGGTTTTAGCCCCACTCTTGTTCCCTCTCCCCATTAAGGTTTTCCACTTGATGTAATACAAATAAATCTTTTCCCCTCTCCTTAATAAGGAGAGGGGTGTCCGACAGGACGGGGTGAGGTATTTACTACTGATTGAAAAAACAGCCATCTCTAAGAGACGACTGTTTACAAGAATAGGGGTTTTATTCAGTTAACCTAAATTAACCTTTGAGTAAGTTTTCTTCGACTTAGTAATCGAAGTCGCCGCCGCCCATTCCAGCGCCAGCACCAGCACCTTCTTTAGGCTCTTGTCTGTCAACAACGATACATTCGGTTGTCAACACCATTGCCGCGATGGATGCTGCATTTTGTAGTGCAGAGCGGGTTACTTTTGCAGGATCGACGATTCCAGCAGCGAACATATCGCTATATTCGTTGGTTGCTGCGTTGTAGCCGGTGTTGAATTCCTTCTCTTTAACGCGCTCGGAAATTACCGCACCGTTTTGTCCGGCATTTTCAGCAATCCGCATCAAAGGAGCAGGTAATGCGCGAGCTACAATCATCGCACCAATTAATTCTTCACCTTTAAGGTTTCCACTTGCCCACTCTTCCAATTGAGGAGCTAAGTGAGCCAATGTTGTACCACCACCAGGAACGATACCTTCTTCTACAGCAGCTTTGGTAGCGTTGATAGCGTCTTCAAGGCGCAACTTCTTGTCTTTCATCTCGGTTTCGGTTGCAGCACCAACCTTAACTACTGCTACTCCACCAGACAATTTAGCCAAACGCTCTTGCAACTTCTCTTTGTCGTAGGAAGATTCAGTTTCGTCCATTTGACGGCGAATTTGATCGCAGCGAGACTTAACAGCAGCTTCATTACCTTCAGCTACGATGGTGGTGCTGTCTTTGGTAATGCTGATACGGCGAGCTTTACCAAGCATATCGATCTTGGTAGCATCCAATTTCAAACCAGCATCTTCTGTAACTAACTGCCCGCCAGTTAAAACAGCGATATCTTCCAACATCGCTTTACGGCGATCGCCAAATCCAGGTGCCTTAACAGCAGCTACGTTAAGTACGCCGCGCAAACGGTTTACAACCAAAGTTGCTAAAGCTTCTTTCTCGATATCTTCAGCAATGATTATTAACGGCTTGCCGGAACGAGCTACCTGTTCTAAAACGGGTACCAAGTCTTGTACCAAAGCAATTTTCTTGTCGGTAAGCAGAATGAAAGGCTCATCAAAATTCGCTTCCATCCGCTCTGCATCAGTTGCGAAATAAGGAGAGATATAGCCTTTATCAAAGCGCATCCCTTCTGTAATTTCCAACTCGGTGAACATGGATTTACCTTCTTCCAAGGAAATCACACCTTCTTTACCCACTTTATCCATTGCTTGAGCGATCATTTGACCGACTTCTTCGTCATTACCGGCAGAAATCGAACCAACTTGAGCAATAGCTTTAGAATCCTCTACCGGACGCGCTTGTTCGGCAATTTTACCAACCAAAAAAGTCGCCGCTTTATCAATACCGCGCTTCAAAGAAATAGCGTTAGCGCCAGCAGCAACGTTACGCAAACCTTCTTTAACCATTGCGTGCGCCAAAACAGTCGCAGTGGTGGTTCCATCACCAGCAGCGTCGTTAGTCTTGGAAGCAGCCTGACGAATCAAAGATACGCCAGTGTTTTCTACATGGTCTTCTAATTCAATTTCTTTAGCAATGGTTACACCATCATTAACAATCTGAGGTGAACCAAACTTCTTCTCTAATACTACGTTACGGCCTTTAGGACCTAGGGTAACGCCAACAGCCTCAGCCAATATGTCCATGCCTTTTTCCAAAGCACGGCGAGCGTTTTCGTTGTAAATAATTCGCTTAGCCATAGTTCTCTACTTTTGTACCTTTCGCTTATCTGTAAAAAATGTTGTTATTAATTTCTGGTTAGTTCTTAATTACTAGTTGCATTGAAAGAACATAGGGTTGGGGGGAATGGGCAACAGGGAATGGTAAAGATGCATTTTTCTATTCCTTAGAAATTAGAAAATAGTAAAATACCTTTAACCTTTAACCTTTAACCTTTGACCTTAAACCTTACCCTCGTAGAAATGTTCTTAACAAACAACTAACAACTAGCTACTAACAACTAACTACTAGCTAACAATCGCTAGAATATCCTTCTCAGAAAGCAGTACATATT
>CAYMZW010000047.1:0-23805 GCA_964395005.1 uncultured Rivularia sp. | reverse complement strand
TTTGTTGAGCATATTGCCAATAGTTATTGCTTCTTCCCAAACAAATAAAGGATCTCCACTAGCATTAACTACTAGATTTCCTTCTAATACGCCGTTTTTAACAGGTCCGGTAGCACTTATCAAAGTTTCAAATTTGTGGTCGTAACCCCATTTATCGAGTGCAGCGAGCGAAGTTGCAATTTTTGTTAAAGAAGCAGCAGGTAAAGGTTTTGTGCCTTGATGGTTAGCCATTAATATAGGGCCTGACTGCATCCAAATACCTTGAACATTAGTTTGTTCGGGTTTGATTAATTTTAATGCCTGTAATTCTTTAAGATATTCGCTTACTGTATTAATTCTGGCTGGATTTGGATCGGGACTCAAAGCTAAGCCGGTACCAGCTTGCCAAGCTAATGTATCAAAAGCCTGCATTGGCTTGATTTGTACTCCTGCCATGTCTAGCCATAACGAAATTAAACCCGAACCAAACAATTCCAGCATTCTTTGCTCCTATACAAGTAACTACTAAGTTTTTTGCTGTAATATTAAGCACAAAGCAAACCCATCAGCATTGAGTAATGATAACCGTTGATTAAAGTTTCGGCTATGAAGCCATATAACAAAATTTTGCAATCTGCCTCAACCATTATGCTTAAATTTTCAAGTAATGGATTTTATTATCACACTTCTAACGGCGATCGCACACTCTTGATTGCGGAAAAAACCAAAATGTGGATAAACCAGGGTTTCAAACCCTTCGCAGCTCAGAAGTATAAATTTATAGTTGTTTTATAAGTAATATGAAGAGTTTCGATCGAGTTCATAAAATATTTGAGAGACAATGCTTTGAGCAAAATTTGACCTAGATTTCATAAGTATTTAGGACAGTAGGTTCTGAAGGGGTAAGAAAAACGATAGCGATACAGTATTAATAACCACATATGTATCCTATCAACGGTAAATATCGGCAAGCAAAAACTGAAAACGACTCTTTCAAACGGATGCCATAGGCGTAACTGTGAACATCTTCTAGATGTTTAAGATATTATCGGGAAAATTTGATTATTTTTTCGATTTAAAATCGGGAATAGCTGTTTGCTTGAATTATCTACCAATAGATTTAGTGTGACATTTTTTGAGATATTCATATGTAGTTCTACTTGTTGCTATCAATAGCAAACGAATCAACTAGTATTTTCCTTCTTAGATTATCTTTTTTGCCACTGTGGAAGACGATAAAGGTGAATGTCTCAAATTAAGATACATATGATTGTAAATAAAGCGATGCTGACAAGATTTGGAATAGCACTCAATTGAAGTAGTGAGTCCTACAATTTTAATAGATAATTTTAAGTTTATTATGAGTAACAAAAATCAGAATATTGATTTATGTCAAGTTATTTTTTCTAAAAATTCCGGCTCTGATTAGACAGATTGACTAAATACTAAACCCGTTCTTTTTTAACTGTGTTTTTAATATCTTTGAAAAGGCAGCGATAATTTAAAGAAAAAGATTTCGCATTAGAAATACTTCTGATTTTTCTCCAAATCAATTCGATTTGGGTGGAGTCATATATTAATATCTCTTAAATTTAGTAGTACAAAACATAAATTTAAAACTTACTTAGAACTTACGCAGCAATAACAGTAAATATAGTGTTCTAGATATTTCAGATCCTGCTTTTTAAGAGGGGCTTACGTAAGTTTAAAAATTTTTGTTAAAGGAAAATATAACTACTGCTTTGTGCGATTTATCTAGCAAGTTTTGTATTTAAGTGCAATATGAGTGTGCCTTACTCAAGGGCATCAATGTTGTTTAAGAACGCATTCACCGCCACAATATTGCTCAAAACATTTACCACTCAAGAGATGAGAGTAGAGTGATAGAGGTGAATTCATGTTATGTTGAGCAAAAGTCGAAGTTGATGCCTTACTTAAAAAGCAAGATTTGGTAGTTAAAAATCTACTGCTGCTAGTAAGGGCATCTGGTAAAATTTGTAAGGTTTCTGGAAGCTCTGAGCAATGGGATCGACTGGCGTAAGAATCGCTATTGATGCAATGGGAGGAGATAATGCACCTGGCGAAATCGTGGCTGGCGCACTGCGAGCTGTCGAAGAATTAGGTGTAAAAGTATTGTTGGTAGGCTCCCCCGAAGATATTGAACGAACACTGCCATCATCAGTTAAGTCAGAACAAGTTGAAATTGTCCCTGCCGAAGGCGCGATCGCGATGGATGAGGAACCTTTAAGCGGCATTAGACGCAAACCGAAGGCTTCGATCAACGTGGCGATGAGTTTGGTGAAAAAGGGACAAGCTGATGCTGTAATTAGTGCCGGTCATTCTGGTGCAGTAATGGCAGCAGCTTTACTTCGCTTGGGAAGACTACCGGGCATCGATCGTCCGGCAATTGGTGCAGTATTTCCTACGATGTTGGCTAGCAAACAAGTTTTAGTACTTGACGTTGGGGCTAACGTAGACTGCCGTCCTAAATTTTTAGAGCAATTTGCCGTTTTAGGTTCGGTTTACTCACAGTATGTTTTGGGTGTGGCAGAACCCAAAGTTGGTTTATTAAATATTGGTGAGGAAGAGTGTAAAGGTAACGATGTTGCTATACAAGCCCACCAAATGATTAGTGAAAATACTCAAGTCACTTTTATTGGCAATGCCGAAGGGCGCGATGTGCTTTCTGGTGATTTTGACGTAATTGTGTGCGATGGTTTTGTAGGCAATGTCTTATTAAAATTTGCCGAAGCAGTCGGGGAAATTTTGCTGCAAATTATGCGCGAGGAATTACCCCAAGGATTGCGCGGTCAATTAGGCTGTTCTATTTTAAAACCAAACCTGAAACGAATTAGACAGCGGGTAGACTCAGCAGAACATGGCGGTGGTTTACTTTTAGGCGTAAACGGCATATGTGTAATTGGTCACGGTAGCTCCCAAGCTCCTTCAATTTTCGGTGCAGTTCGTGTAGCAAAAGAAGCTGTAGACAATCAGGTATTACAACGCATTCACAGTCGAAATCTGAGCGAAAAAAGCGTTTTATAATTAGCTGTCTTAGGCAATTTATATTACTAGTCTATAGGCAGTTTTTATACTGCTCATAGACTAATAATTATTATCTTAGATTAGAGATTGTTAGGTCCTTAAGCGCGGATAGCTGCGGAGAGAATGAGTGCAAAATTTAGGAATAGCAATTACAGGAAGTGGCTCGGCTGTGCCAGCAAGCTTTCTGGATAACCAGGGACTGAGCGAGCTAGTCGAAACATCAGACGAATGGATAACCACTAGAACCGGAATTCGTCAACGTAGATTAGCAACGGCGACTGAATCTGTTACTACTATTGGTACTGCCGCTAGTCTCAAGGCATTAGAAATGGCACAAATTGAAGCAAAAGATTTGGACTTGATTTTGCTTGCCACTTCCACTCCCGATGATTTATTTGGTAGTGCTAGCCAAATTCAAGCTGAACTAGGAGCCACCAAAGCAGTAGCATTTGATTTGACTGCGGCTTGTTCTGGTTTTGTGTTTGGATTAGTAACTGCTGCTCAATATATTAGAACAGGTGTATTTCAAAATGTACTGTTGATTGGAGCGGATATCCTCTCTCGTTGGGTAGATTGGCAAGACAGACGCACGTGCATACTATTTGGCGATGGTGCTGGAGCTGCTGTATTACAAGCAAATAAAGAAGACCGTTTATTGGGGTTTGAAATCAAAAGTGATGGAACCCTTAATGGCTGCTTAAGGCTTGCCTATACATCTCAATCCCAAGAACTAATAAATGGTGTAAGTATCTCAAAAGGCAATTTTAGCCCTGTTTCGATGAACGGCAAAGAAGTTTATCGTTTTGCCGTCAAGCGAGTACCCGAAGTTATTGACAAAGCTTTGTTTCGTGCCAATTTAACTGTCGAACAAGTAGATTGGCTGCTATTGCATCAAGCTAACCAACGCATTCTTGATGCAGTAGCCGAACGTCTTTCTATTCCATCAGAAAAAGTAATCAGTAATGTAGCTAATTATGGCAACACTTCTGCTGCTTCCATACCAATCGCATTAGATGAAGCAGTAAGAGAAGGCAAAATTAAACAACAAGATACCATCGCTACATCAGGTTTTGGAGCTGGACTAACTTGGGGTGCGGCCATTTTTCAGTGGGGAAGATAGCTGGAAGGTTGGTTGTTAGTTGTTAGTTGTTGTTTGCAATTTATTTAACTACTAACTACTAACCACTAACTACTAACTACTAACCACTAACTACTAACTACTAACTACTAACAAATAGCCAATGAGTAAAACAGCATGGGTGTTTCCCGGGCAAGGTTCCCAAACGTTGGGAATGGGAATGGATTTACTGGAATTATCAGAAGCGAAGGAAAAGTTTGTTCAAGCTGAAGAGATTTTAGGCTGGAGTGTTAGCGACATTTGCCAAAATCACGAAGACAAATTGGCTCGCACTCTTTATACTCAACCTTGCTTATATGTAGTAGAAACTATTCTTGCCGATATTCTTGGGAAAGAAAAAAAACCAGATTTAGTTGCCGGTCATAGTTTAGGAGAGTACATTGCTTTATATGTAGCAGGCGTATTTGAATGGGCTGCTGGTTTGCATTTGGTAAAGCGTCGTGCCGAACTTATGGAAAATGCTGCTGGTGGTAAAATGGCAGCTTTAATTGGCTTTGATAGAGAACAATTAGATCGAGTTCTAGCTGAAACAGACGATGCAGTTTTGGCAAATGATAACAGTGGAACACAAGTAGTGATTTCTGGTACACCTGAAGCGATAGAAAGTGTACTGTCTCAAGTAAAAGCAAAACGCAAAGTACCTTTGAACGTATCGGGAGCCTTTCATTCACCAATGATGGCAGAAGCTTCTGCTGAATTTAAAGATGTATTAACTACGGTAGAATTTCATCAAGCTACCATACCTGTTTTATCCAACGTAGAACCCGTACCCACCGTAGAAGCTGATATTTTAAAGCAGCGCTTAGTAAAACAAATGACTGGAAACGTCCGCTGGCGAGAAACAGCATTAGCATTACCAGAACAAAGAATTGAAAGAGTTGTAGAAATTGGGCCTGGAAACGTCTTAACTGGCTTAATCAAGCGTACCGCCTCCGGCTTAAAATTAGAAAACGTCCGTTCTGCGGCGGAAACAATAGGAGTTAGGAGTTAAGAGTTGGGAATTGGGAATTGGTAATTGCATTTTTCTTCCATTCTCCTTATCCCCTTGTCCCCTTGTCCCCCCAATGCCTAATGCCCAATGCCCAATCCCCATTCTTGAAAAATGTCTCGAAATCGCGAACCCTTTGTTAGTCTCCTGCTTTACCGCGCTTTTAAATACTCGGTTGTAAATCCGATGCTTCTCGCTTACTTCCGAGGACGTATTTATGGAGCGGAAAATGTCCCTCGGAATGGCCCATTAGTGATAGTAAGCAATCATGCGAGTAATTTCGACCCGCCGATTGTTTCTAGTAGCGTTCGCCGTCCAGTATCTTATATGGCTAAGGAAGAATTATTTAAAGTTCCTGTTTTAAAGCAAGCGATTCAGCTATACGGTGCTTATCCGGTAAGTAGGGGAAGTGGCGATCGCAATGCAATTCGTAAGGCGTTGGAGTATCTAAAAGAAGGCTGGGCTGTAGGTATTTTCTTGCAAGGAACTCGTACTAAAGATGGACGAATCACCGATCCGAAGAGAGGCGCGGCGTTAATTGCTGCGAAAGCGAAGGCACCGATTATACCAGTATGCTTGTGGGGTACTCAAGATATTGAACATAAAGGTGAAGCTTTTCCTCAAAGGGTTCCGGTAACAGTCAGAATTGGCGAATTAATTTCTGCTCCAACTTCCACAACTAAGGAAGATTTAGAAGCTGTAACCCAAAAATGCGCCCTACAAATTAATAAAATGCACGATTTGGGACGGTAAATTGGCAATAGTTAAAAATATGCTTTAAGGAAGTGGTATCAGCAGTATAAAATGCTTAAATTGAACTTTAGACAATTTTAAGATACTTACTTAATCTGATTTAATTTGTCTTCAACATTTTTTCTACTTCCTTAATACCATATGAATGATTCAGACGGCGAAAATTTTTTAACTCGATTAAACAATTTTGCTTTGGTTAGATTTTTACTTTTCGTTGCTTGCGGATGGACAATCGTACAATTAATCGCTTATTTTCAAGCGGTTATAGTTATTTTTACGTTTGCTACAATATTGGCTTTTTTACTAAGCTATCCTGTGCAATGGCTGAAACGCTTTGTACCTCATAGTGTAGCAGTCATTTTTATTTTTTTAATAAGTATAGTTATTCTTGGTAGTTTAGCTATAGCGGCAGGTTTGGGACTTTTGTCTCAGGGACAACAATTAATTGATAGTGCGGCAATTTTCTTGAATTCTTTGATACCTTTGGTTGAGCGATTGGAAGAGATGCTTAGGAATCGAAATCTTCAGATAGATTTAAGTTATTTTGATGAAATATTAAGAGAACAAGCTATTGCTAGGCTTAGTAATATTTTATTTTTATTTCAGGGTTTTATTACTAATTTTGCTACTTTCATTTTAATTGCGGTTGTTTCTTTCTTCATGCTCCTTGAAGGAGAACAGCTTTGGCTTTTAATTTTAAAAATTATACCTAAACCGCGACGCAATAGGTTTGAAAAAGTTATTAAACGTGCATTTCTTGGTTTTTTTCGAGGTCAATTATTGTTAACATTGTTTTTTACAGTCTCAACTTTTTTAGTTTTTGTAGTCTTAGGAGTACCGTTTCCTTTAGTATTATCTGTAATCGTTGGTTTTCTTGATGTGATCCCAGGTATTGGCGCAACTTTAGGAATTAGTGTAATTACTTTAATTGTATTATCTCAAGGTATGTGGCTAGCACTCAAGGTATTAGGATCTTGTATTGTACTCCAGCAGATTCAAGATAATTTAATTGCTCCTAGAGTCATGCAGGATGCACTTAATTTAAATCCGGTTGTAATATTTTTTGCTTTACTCATAGGTGCCAAAATTGCCGGTTTATTAGGCGTTTTTATCTCTATTCCCATTGCAGGTGTTATTGTTTCTTTATTTGAAATTGACGAAATGAAAGCTGAAGTATGATGAAGATTTGTAGGCAATTTAATCCAAACTATAATATTTGATGATGCATAAAAACCCGGTTATAACAATAATGGTTTTTGAACTTTCACAAATATTTTCAAACTGTTATATATTAATTATTGGAGAATAAATAATTGATGATGACTTATCAAGATTTAAGAGCGCAATTAGATGAAAACCTTGATGAAGCAGAATGGGAATGGTTGATTCCTCATGTACAAAGAGATTCTGTAATTATAGTAGCTTCTGAATTAGATTTATTAGACGTAGGTGAAGCTATAGCTGGCGATAAAGCCTCAGAAGTTCAAAATTGGATTGATGGTGCATTGATTGCTAAACCTTCAGCAGTACAAATTGGGGAATGGAATATGCAGCGAGAAAAACGGTTTAATACTTTGATTGTGCAACCTTTTGTTTTGGTGCAAGAAAAAGTTGCGGCGTAAATATTAATATTCAATAATTAATATTCAATATTTCATTGAGATTATTTTTGTTAATAGGGTTGGGGGTAATGGGGAACAGGAAACAGGGAACACAAAAGAATAAACCTACCCTATTTCTCACCGCCACCCAAACCAGTAGCAACCCACACAATCGATCTAACTCCGTCGCGGATTGACTTTTCTACTGGTTCGGAATTATTTTGTGAAGGCACGGATACTGTTTTGAAGTCAATCCCTCGACTACCTAAAACAATCTCGCCGATTACACTAGCACGAGGCATATGGTAATCGGAAGTGACTAAATATAATTTCTTTATTCCTCTTTTTTTTAAATCATCTACTAATGTCGTAAAATTTTCTACTGTATTATTAGCTCGATAGTCTAAGTACAAACGCTTTTGATCCACACCAGCTTTGATAAATACTTTTTTTGTTGCACCCTCTGGGCTACCTCCGGAAATCCAAATCGGTAGGTTAGGATATTTTTTTGCAAAGTCTGCTGTAAATTTTTCTCGTTCCAACCTTTTGGTAGAACCTCCTAAAACCAAAATTGCTTGTGGCTCCACAAACACAGTTTGAACTTTTTTGTAACCCCATAATAAGGTTAGGGGTAAGATGAGAAGCATTAATCGAGAAGAAATTCCTTTGGAGAACATTTTATTCGAGGATTTATCGCTTAGACTATCTGGAAAGGATTTTTTTTAGAAAATAAAAATAACGCATTAAGGTATACGCTGTTAACAATTAATATATCCGACAAAATATAGACATTTTGTGGAAAAATGCACAGGGGGTGGCACCCCTTAATGATTCTTTTAGAACAAAAGTATATCCCTAGATATTTAGAGAAGCATTCTTTACTATTGCTTAAGTTGCGAGAAAGTATCTTATTGCACCAAGGCTCGCTTGTTTTGACGAATAAATTTCATTCAATGTTCGCAACAGCGCAAAAATTACCATCTTCTAGTTTATATACACTCCTATTGCATTGCAGCAATAAGGAATACCAGACTTAACCAAAGATTGTATCTGTTTTAGTAGTAAAATAAAAAGTATATTTAATCACTTTATTATGATTATTTTCAGAAAACGGGACTGGCAAGGCTCGAACCTGCGACCTAGCGCTTAGGAGGCGCTCGCTCTATCCAACTGAGCTACAGCCCCAAATAGTTATAGTTATCTTTATAATAACACTTTAGGTATTATGCCAGGAACTATCCCAAGGTCCGCCCCCTGTTTCTAATCCACATAGATCGCTGGTTGCTTTCAGGATAGTTTTAGATTCAACACTAGTTAATTCGCGCAATTCTAAAGTTAATTTTCCTTGCATGGTATCGCGACAAGCAAATATTAAACCATTTTCGGTAGGCGCACGTAATTCTGTGCCGGGTAAATCTGTAGTTCCTATTAAAGTAACTTCGTATTGTGAATTTTTCGCGTGCATTTCCCATTTTCCCCAAGGTTCGATATTCCAACTAACTTGTGAATTCCAAGGCACAAATTCGTAAAACTTACCTTGATAATGCAAGCCAATCATTGCTACAGATTCCATCCACCACAATACACCGCGTCTACCTCCACCTGCGGTTAAAGCTAAATCTGGTTCGTCATCAAAACTATTGCAGTTCAGCCAAAACCATTTTTGAGGAAAAGCACCTCCCCAATTTTTTTCACTGTAAGCAGGTGCGTTGGTAAATTCGTAGCGCTTACCATTCCAATCTATCCAGCCGCTAGCTAAACCATGAGCCATCAAAATCTGCCATCCCGGCTCAAAAATCTGTAAAAAAGAGATCCAGCCTGCGGTTGATTGCTGAATACTGCTTTTATTTCCCCAATAATAGACGGGCTTAATTTCATAGTGCCAGCGGCAGTAATTGTCGTTACTTGGATCGTAAATTATCCCTTGATTTAAAGTTGTAGTAGCTTGATAACCCTCTTGAATGTAACTTTCAAACTCTACAGGAAGCAAATAAAGGGGTTGACTTTCTATATTAGTTTTACCCCAATGCCCTAAAGCCAACACGTCAGACTTTGCCCAAAATTTATTCACATCAGGAAAAGTACGCCACAAATATTCATCATTTGGGCCAAGAATTTGTGCTGCCCCTCCACTATGAGGTTTTCCACCGATTGGATCTTCAATCGAATACATGAAAGCGAAAGTTTGCAGATCCTGCGGTAGAGTTACTCGGTAATACCAACCCTCAAAAAAACGGCGATCGCCACCATCCCAGTGGTAGCCACTATGGGGAGTTTGCGTGAAAGAAAAGGGGTTGTTTGGGAGAGGCAACATAGAAATTTTAAATAATACGATATTTTATAGTATGAGGGATTATTTACAATTAATAAAAAAATTACAATAACTATTATTAAAAAATAATCTGGGTTGTTCAGGACTTACGCAAAATTTCACAAATTAATTTGTAGAGATGTGGCTTCAGCTTCATCTCTATTTTAGGAGTTACGCAATCACCCGGAGGGTGTGGCTCATCGCAAGGGTATATTAGGCATTTGGGACGTTTAGATCCCCCCAACCCCAAGGGTATATTAGGCATTTGGCACGTTTAGATCCCCCCAACCCCCCTTAAAAAGGGGGGCTTTACGTAAGTCCTGTATTTTGTTGTTAAACTTTGAATAACGGCGAAAATGAGTAATTACTACTGCCATTATAAAAATAATTTGACAAATATTGCGAAAAGTTACCAATAGTTACAGTCAGTTTTATTAAGGTTTTTATTTTAGAAATCAGGTGCTAACTTTATTAATAAGGCACGAGAAAGTTACAACTTTAAAAACAAATCTTTCGATTAGAGTTTGTGTCTGCCGCTCTAATCACATCGCAATATACCGATTGTTACATCCTAAAAACAGATAGATGCTGTGTGTTCGCCTTGAGTCTATAAACAAGTGAGTTTGGAGGTTTTTGGTAAGCAGATAAAGAATACTGCTTGGATAGATAACTCAGGATGTGCATTGCGTAAAAAACATTTCTAAAATTGCGATTTCGGTTCACCCTATATTAAAAATAAATTCTGATTTTCAACTTTTCTCAATCTATTAAATATTCAATAAACCGCTTTTAATTACTGACATTTTTAGGTCGTAAATAAAGGCGGTTTGTTCAGTGAGCAGTTAACAGTGAACAGTGAACAGTTAAGAGTTATGAGTTATGAGTTATGAGTTAGGAGTTTATTTCTCCTTGTCTCCCTATCTCCCCATCTCCTTGTCTCCCCATCTCCCCATCTCCTCACTTTAAAGTAATTACAGTAACTTCGGGGGGACAAAATAAACGCCCTGGTAAATAAGTTCCTAAACCGCGATTGACATATAGCTGATTTTTACCTACTTTGTGAAATCCTTGCGCCCATTCCCAATGTTGGAGAACTTTTACATAATCTGGTCGCAAAAATGGTATTGATTGGCGTACAATTTTAGGAATTATACCAACTAATTCTTTGTAATAAATAACTATTGGCCCAATATCGGGTAATACAATTTGTCCCCCGTGGCTATGCCCTGATAATTGCAAATCTACTCGCCACTGCTGCAATATGTGGGCAGTATCTGGATTATGGGATAAAACAATACGTGGTGTTGCATCGCTTAACCGATTCATTACTGATGCGGGATTAAATCCTTTTGACCAATATTCGGCTAATCCAACTAAAGGTAAATCTTCCCCTAAAGGATAAGCAATTTGATTCCAAAGAACTTTTATATCAATACTTTCTAGTGCTGCCGTTACCTCTGCTTTCGCGGTACGGTAATGTATATCATGATTGCCGAGTACGGCATATATACCAGTACGAGATTTTAACTTTTTAAGTCTTTTTACTAATTTATATATTGGTGCGGGATCGTCGGTTACGTAGTCACCAGTTAAAACAACCAAATCCGGTTCAGCTTCATTGCTGGTGATAATGGCTTGTTCTAACATTTCTTCCGATAACCTTAAACCGTCGTAGTGCAAATCCGAAAGCTGCACTATACGAGTACCCTTGGTAGATGCTGGTAAACCCTCTATCTTAACTGAAAGTTTTTCTACACTCAAAGAACCAGTTAACAACCAATGCATAAGGCTAAAATTGCTTTTTGTACCAGCGCCTTTAGTCTATCACCAGTTATCAGTGAGCAGTGAGCAGTGAGCAGTGAGCAGTGAGCAGTTAACAGTTAGGAGTTGGGAGTTAGGAGTTAGGAGTTAAGAATTTTATTTCTACCTTGTCCCCTTGTCCCCTTGTCTCCTTGTCCCCTTGTCCCCTTGTCTCCTTGTCCCCTTGTCTCCTTGTCTCCTTGTCCCCTTGTCCCCTTGTCTCCTTGTCTCCTTGTCTCCCCCTCTTCCCCCCTCTCTCCCCATCCCTTCATTCGAGGGTAATAACGGTGACTTCTGGGTTACAAAACAGCCTTCCTGGTAAATAAGTTCCTAAGCCACGATTAACGTATAGTTTATTGGTTCCGATTTGATGAAATCCTTTTGCCCACTGCCAATTTCTAACTACTTTGAAAAATTCTGTTTTTACCAATGGCATCTTACGACGCAGTTTTCTTGGCATACTGCGAACGATATTACTATAAATTGCGATCGCGGGGCCGATACCGGGAATTACTATATGGCCGCCGTGAGTATGACCGGATAACTGTAAGTCTACTCGCCATTGCCGCAGTATCTTAGCAGTATCGGGATTGTGAGATAAAACTATGCGGGGTTTGGCTGGGTTTAACCGATTCATCACTAATTTTGGCTTAAAATCAGTAGACCAAAATTCACCAAGTCCGATTAGTGGTAATTCTTTTCCAAATGGATAGGCAATTTCGTTTTCGAGTACTTCAATTCCAACTCTGGTAAAAGCAGATGTTATTTCCGCTTTTGAATGAGTGTAATGTATATCGTGATTACCAAGCACTGCATAGGTACCGCAGCGACTTTGTAAATGCTTGAGTTGAAGAACTAATTTATTGATAGGATTTGGGTCATCTGTTACATAATCGCCGGTTAGAACTACTATATCTGGTTCGGCTTCATTGCTGGCAATTATGGCTTTTTCTAACATTTTCTCTGATAAACGTAGCCCGTCATAGTGAAAATCTGTCATTTGCACTATGCGGATGCCTTTTAACGATGCTGGCAAATCTGGAATCCGAACTGTTATTTTCTCTACAGTTAATGGTCCGGTCAATAACCAGTGCATAATTCAATTAAGCCCATTACTTCAATACTCCTAGCGTATCAAAATCAATATGAAAGGAACAGTATATTAAAAAACTAGTTATGTCTATTGGTAGATGAAATTTACTCTGTATTACAGTTTTTTTAACTAGTTTGGATTTTAATTGAAAAAGTAAATTAATTGATGATAATTACTACCTGCTAAGTATTTCATTAGTAATAATATGTACTTTGCATCTGTCCTAAGCCATAATACCTATTTATGTCCCAGGCAGGGTTAATTCTCAGTTATGAGTTTATTAAATATTAAGAGGAAGCAATTATTTAATGATTTATCAACTTATGACTATCTAATACCAATGATTTTGCAAATTCCATCAAAGAATTAGACTTTGAGGAGCGCGTTAATTTTATGCGTAGTACTGTAGTAGAAATGGGTGCTAAATCTTAATTGATTTTTATATTATTCTTAAATTATCCTTAAATAATTTGCTGTGGAGATGTGGTTTTACTGCGTCTCTATATCTTTTTTCGTTTGTAGTAGGCGATTTATCGCCTTATCTATTCGTATTCAAGCGAAAGATTAGGACTAAAGTCCTTACTACGAACGAAATATTAGGACTAAAGTCCTTACTACGAACGAAAGATTAGGACTAAAGTCCTTATTATAAACTAGTAAATTTTGATAATTGATAATTGTTAATTGTTAATTGATTTAATCGTATCGGCAGCTTTTTCTGCAATCATAATTGTAGGGGCATTTGTATTCCCGCCGATAATATTAGGCATTATTGAAGCATCAACAACTCTTAATCCTTTTAGTCCATGAACTTGCAATTTTGAATTAACTACCGACATTGAATCATTGCCCATTTTACAAGTTCCGACTGGATGATATAAACTTTCTGCGGTGTTGCGAATAAAAGTATTAATATCTTCATTTGATTGAACTTGCAAACCGGGGACAATTTCATCACCTCTAAACTGATCAAATGCTTGCTTTTGTAAAATTTGACGGCTTATTTTTACACCTGCTAATAGAGTTTCTAAATCTTGTTTATTTGTAAGATAATTAGGTTGAATAATTGGTGGTTCTAAAGGATTATTTGAGCGTAAAGTAATTTTACCTTTACTTTGAGGATATAAAAGAGTTGGACATAAAGTAAACCCGTGTTGTTTACGATTCGTAAAACCGTGATTTATTAAACAACCGGGGACAAAATGTAGTTGAATATTAACGCGCTCTAAATTACTTTTGGTTTTTAAAAAGCCACCGGCTTCTGCTATATTTGAAGTTAATGCTCCTTTTTTTAAGAGTAAATATTTAAGAATGTTATGTGGTTTATCGATATTTGCTAAGGTAATAGGCTTTGTACATTTATAGGCGATCGCCACAAATAAATGATCTTGTAAATTTTGTCCTACACCGGGTAAATCAATTAATACTGGAATATTCAGTGATTTTAAGTGTTTGGAACAGCCAATTCCAGAAAGCATTAATAATTGAGGAGAATTGATTGCTCCGGCACTTAATATTAGTTCTTTATTGATTTGAATTTCCTGTTCTATATTTTTGTTTTTAATTTGGGTTTGATAAATTAAACCAATAACTTGCTTTCCGGAAAATAATATACGTGTAACGTGGGAATTAGTTTTGACAGTTAAATTTTTTCTGGATAATACAGGCTTTAAATAAGCAGTAGCAGCGCTATGACGTTGCTGATTTTTTTGATTGACTTGATAAAAGCCCACCCCTTCTTGCTGTATTCCATTGAAATCATCATTGTAAATTAATCCAAATTCTGTGGCTGCTTTGAGGAAAACCTTAGAAAGCGGATTACGATAAAGCGAATCGGTAACGTGAAGAAATCCGTTTACATCGTGATATTCATTTGCACCTCTTGATTGATTTTCAGCTTTTTTAAAATAGGTAAGTACTTCTTTGCTACTCCATCCATGATTGCCTAAATTATGCCAGTTATCGTAGTCATCAGAATTGCCTCGAATATAAATCATGGCATTAATTGAGCTACTTCCACCTAAAACTTTTCCACGAGGAAAATAAAGTTCACGGTTATTTAAATTGGATTGTTTTTCTGTATAGAAAGCCCAATCGTATTTGGTTTTAAATAAATCGGGATAACCAGCAGGAATTTTTATCTTTTGAGATTTATCCGGGTTCCCAGCTTCTAGAAGTAGTACTTTTACTTGAGGGTTTTCTGATAGACGATTCGCTAATACGCAACCCGCAGAGCCAGCACCAACAATTACATAATCGTACATGGGATTTTGGATTTTAGATTTTAGATTTTAGATTGGAAGTATAAAGTGAAGAGTGAGGAATTAGGAGTTAGGAGTGAGGAGTTATAAGAGTTTAAATTTTCTTTTGTCTCCTTGTCTCCCTATCACCTTTACCAAAGCGCAATTTGCTGCCTAACTTCTTCCATGTTTAAATAATCGCTTGCAAAAGCTGTTCGTAACAATGGATGGGGAATGAATTTATCGTATTTCTGTATTTCTGGTGCTTCTGCATCTGCTACTAAATGTTCGTTGACTATACGTTGTTGGCACAAAGATAAAATTTCGGGTTCGAGTTGTTCAAATTTTCCTTTTCCTAGTTTCAGTATGATGAAATAAGGATTAACTCCACCAAGAGATTTGATTTCTAATGACTCTCGACAAAAATTATTTAGCAATCGGTAAAAAGTGTTGTAAGCAACGGTGCCCATCCAGGGAAAAATGCAGCATTTACCTTTTTCTAATTTAATTATATTGCGCTTATCTAATTCAAAATCTGAAGCTAATTTACGTGCTTCTTGTAATCTTTTTTTTGCATTTGTTTGCAAATAAGCATATTCTGTATCTTCTAGTAAAACTCGACGCATACGTTCTAGAATTTTGCTGTGAATATTACAATTACCGCCGCGCCAAAAGATACCGGCTTTACCTTCTACTTGTTTAACAAATATTGTTTTTTTAACAAAATCTACGTCTAAAACTTCCCAATTTTTTCCAGCTAACCCAAATTGACTGCCAACTTTAGGCACTATAACAATAGTCCCAATATCTGTTGAATCTTGTTTAACGCTAAACTCTATAGTTTCAGGGAACACGGCGTAGAATTGAAATCTTTTTACTATTTTTTCACCTGCTAAACCAAGTATTAATTTACCTGTTTCGGTTCTATTAATATGGTCGATGCTAACTAAATAACGCAACAATAATTTATAATCATCTTGAGAAATATATTGGAAAGATGATAAATTAATAATTTTTTGGGCAAGAGCAGCAGGTGAGATTTCTTTTGTTGCTGCTAAAATGCTCATTGTTTGGTGATAAAGCAGGCTCAAGGGATATTTTATGGGTTCAATTGGTTCAATCCATTTGTCTTCTAAATAAAGTTGAATTGTTGCTATAGACTGTAAAAGTTGCCAAGGAATTTGTTTCGGAAGTGGTGCTTCTAAAGGTGGCTGTTTTTCAGGACAAACAAAGCGCATATCCGCAGGTTCTCCCCTTCTGCCAGTGCGCCCTAAACGCTGTAAAAAACTTGCTACAGAGAATGGTGATTCTAACTGAATAACTCGCTGTAAATAGCCTATATCTACTCCTAATTCTAAAGTTAAAGTTGCAGCAGTCACCGCAGGTTGATGGGGTTCGCGCATGGCATTTTCAGCGATTTGTCGGAGGGAAGCGGATATACTGCCGTGATGAACGTGATAAATATCTGGCTGTCTTTTACTAATAGCAATTTGGCGTAAAGATGCGATGACAGATTCGGTTTGCGATTTATTGTTGGCAAAGATCAAACATTTACGAGATTGACTCAAATTAAAAATGTATCGATCGCAATCGGTGATTTCTGAATCATCGGGTTTTTCGGGAACGTAAAAATGTTCTAAAGCTAATTTAATTTGTCGTTTTGCTGCCTCAATTTTAGGCGTAATTACAGGTTTATTGGTACCAGAACTAAGCCAGTCTTCCGCAAGAGAATAATCACCTAAAGTTGCCGATAAACCGATTCTACGATGTTGATTTTTAGTTAAGTTTGCCAATCTTTCTAATTGACAAAGAATCTGACAACCTCTTTCGGTACCCATAAAAGCATGAATTTCATCGATGACTATAAAACGTACATCGCCAAATAGCCTAACTAAATCTTCATGCTTATTAATTAATAAACTTTCAAAAGATTCTGGTGTTATTTGTAGAATGCCTGATGGTTTTTTTAAAAGCTGTTTTTTTCTAGTTTGAGAAACATCTCCATGCCAATGATAAACGGGAATATCGGCTTCTCTTAATAAGTCATTTAAACGTTCAAATTGATCGTTAATTAATGCTTTAATGGGACCTATATAAATTGCCCCCACAGTTTTAGACGGTTTTTCGTATAAATGGGTTAAAACTGGTAAAAAAGCAGCTTCTGTTTTACCCGAAGCCGTACCTGCGGCTATTAATAAATGAGCATCTGTATCAAAAATAACTTTGCAAGCGGCGGCTTGTACTGGTCTTAATTCTGTCCAGTTATTATGGTAAATGTATTCCTGGATAAAAGGTGCGAGTCTATTATATGCATCGCTCATAATTTTGATGCTATAACCGGATTTTGGTAATTAATGCACTTAATACTTTAACTCGATTAGCCCGAAGCTGCACTTGGCGATCGCACATAAGCACATTTTTTCTTGACACTATAATTATTGCCCATTACGGGCAGACTATATTTATTTCTATCGCACACGTAAAACATTTGATTCGTAAAGGTACTTTTATTGACAATGAAACATTGTGTTTTACCTAAAAGATGTTTTTATTAAAATGTATCAATTAATTTGACTGAGATTAATATTTTAAGTATTAATGATAAGTAAGATAGTTGGCAGACAAAAACGCTTTGTAATTGGAAAATAATTTATATTAATGTAGCAAAATGTAAGAATCTTTAGGAATAATGTATTAAAGACCACGTTATACTTATCGAGTAATTCTAGTATTAAATTATATTAGGTAGTATAAAATACTATGAAGTCAAAGCTATTTCTTTTATAATTCGTGAGAACTAAAATAAGTGCAGGAATATGCTGAGACATTGTAGAGACACAATGACTTAAATCTTACAGTTTATTTTAATTTTTCTCTGACAACTCATAACTAAAACTGAGGAGATTTTTTGATGATGGAATTATTCTCGAATAATATTTTTTTTAGTGCCAAAATTCAATTGACATTTTTTGTCGGAGTACTTAGCTTTCTAGCATTTTTTACTGGTCGCATTTTTCCTCAGATAGCTAAGTTTTGCTTGAGTTTATTTGTTTCTTCCGAAGCTAGTGAGAAAGCGGAAAAATTATTGCAACCCTACAAAAATTTAATTGGACTTGCTTTCGGATTGGGATTGATGGAGATTGTTGCTTTATTTGTCCCGGTATTAGATGATTATCCAGTCATCGAAAAAATTATTAGTTTAATTTTAACTATAGAAGCTTGCTGGTTATTTACTCGCATATTCGGGAAGTATATTGATGAGTATATTTTAGAAACTGCTTTAAAAAGCGGTCGTAAAGCTAACAGTGAATTCTTAAATTTAGCAAAGTACACAGCTTATTTAGCAATTGCATTTGTTGGGTTTATTTTCTTTGCTCAGACTCACAATATAAATATTTTTAGCTTATTAGCAAGTTTAGGAATTGGTGGTGTTGCATTCGCTTTCGCGTCAAAAACAACAATAGAGCAACTTCTTAGTGGTGTTGTATTATATATCGACCATCCCTTTTATATTGACGATTATATTGGTTTACCAGACGGTACTTTTGGACGAGTTGAATCTATAGGATGGCGTTCTACAAAAATTCGGACTTCTGGTAAAGGAACCCTTATAGTGATTCCCAATAATTCTCTAACTCAAATGAGTATCGAGAACTTTTCTGGTGCTAAAAAGGTAATTTCAATTCTTTATTTGAATTTTAATCGTAAAATTGAACCCAAAGAAGAAGCATTAATTGAGCAGGTTGTTTTAACAAGTACAAAAGATATTTTTGGACTCGATCCACGCAGCACTCGTATAGATTTTAGAGCTTTAAATAGAAATCACGAAATAGAGACTCAAGCTCAAGTTAGCTTATTCATATTAGGTTCTGGTAAAGTATCGATGGAATTGCGTCGGCAATTACTTGATGTGGCTACACAAACTATTAATCAGAAGCTGAAAGGATACGGTATCGATTTCAATATAGAAGAACCAACTATCTATGTAGATGCGCCAGTTACAATTTAAAGTAAACTATTGAAATTATGAATCAAATACTTGACTTTGTATTAAGAGAAGATATCCGTAACTTAGAAATATTTGTTTTCTGCGTTGTCGTTTCTTTGCTTATCGGAAGATACACTCCCTTACTAATTAAAATAGCTGTCAACCGTTTCTTGCCTCCGCAAGTCACTGATATCTATGAAAAATTAATCTATACAAACCGTCACGCCTTGAAATGGGCTGGTACTTCAATCTTAATTTCATTATCTTTAGGTTTAATTTCTGAGTACGAAGGCTTCTATAAATTTTCAAGGAATGTAGTGCAATTAGCAGTTATCCTCAGCATTGCTTTTTTAGCTTCCGGTGTTTTTCGGCAACTTATCAGAACATATGGTGTGACTGTTATTCGTAAATTGGGCTACCAAGCTGACGATTTATTATTAATTGTTGAAACTATCGTTAATCTGACTATAGGATTTATTGCTGTTTTAGTTTTTGCTAACGACAAATTTAATTTAGTTGGTTTAATTACTGGTTTGGGAATTGGTGGATTAGCAGTTGCTTTTGCAGCCCAAAAAACTTTAGAGCAGTTCTTAGGTACTATTGTTATATATTTAGATAGACCTTTTACTACAGGTGAATATATTCATTTACCATCATCAAGTAGCTACGGAGCAGAGATTTATGGACGAGTTGAATCTATTGGATTTCGTTCTACAAAAATTCGCTCTTCTGGTAAAAGTACTTTGATGATTGTACCTAATTCTATTTTAGCCAATGTAGAAATCGAAAACGTAACCCGTGGAAAAAAAGTCATGGTGTTGCTATACCTTGACTTTAATCAAAAGCTACTTGATAAAGGACAGGCTTTAGTAAGACAGGTAGTTGAAGACAGTATGGAATCGCTTTTTGGAGTACAGCCTGATAGCACAAAAGTAGTTTTTGAAGACTTAAACTCAAATTCTCAAGCAACGGCTGAGATTTCTGGGAAAATAGATGCATCAACTACCGATCTTACTAGCAACACATATTTACAAGCAGAACATACTAGAGCTAGAATTACTTTCTTTCTTTTAGGTTCAAACCAAAATTCTCTTGAATTGAGAAAACAATTATTAAACTTAGCAAATGAAAAGGTTTCTCGTAAATTGAATAATTTTGGTATCGAGTTTGTCATGCAAGAGCCGAATATTTATATTGAAGCACCAGTGACGATTTAATATTAGGAATTACCAATTTTCACCCGTAGGGTGTGGATCATCAATTATTAATTCCCAATGCCCAATTCCCTATCCCCCATTCCCATTTCTTACGTTTGTTTGCTGAGTATCTTGTAATAAAGCCTGTATTTCTGATGATAGTTTGATAGGTAATTCGCCGGTGCGTAAATGCAAGTCTCTTTGTGGGAATGGAATTTCAATTTTGTATTCTTTCAAGCTTGCTTCAATTCGGAAGCATATATCACTTTTAATAGAGACTTGATGGCTGGGTGAGTTTATCCATACTAATAGTTCAAAGTCTAAAGAGCTGTCACCAAATCCAGTAAATAATACTTGGGGTTGAGGAACACTAAGCACTTCAGGATGATTTTTTCCTGCTTTTAAAAGTGCTTCTTTGACGATTTTTACATCAGCACTGTAAGAAACTCCTACTGGTACATGAATCCGAGAAACTGGATTGTGATGACTCCAATTAATTACTTCGTCTTCTAAAAAACGCGAGTTTGGTACAATTATCGAAACACGATCTAAAGTACGAATAGTTACACTACGGGCACCAATGCTTTCTACACTGCCCATATATTTACCAACTTCAATAAAATCACCTACTTGAATTGGTCTTTCAAATAACAATACAAGTCCGCTACCAAAGTTTTTGGCGATGTCTTGGAAACCGAAACCGATACCAACACCCAAAGCACTAGCTAAAATCGCTAAAGAACTTAAATCAACTCCGAAAATTTGTAAAAGTACAACTGAACCTAATGCAATTAACGTATATTTGAAAATAATTGCAATAACTTCCTGCGCTCCGCGATTGATTCGCAACAGTCGCAAAATTCGCGATCGCAATACATTAGTTACAGCACCCGAAACTATAATCAACCCCAAAAATAAACCAATTAAAACTAAAATATCGGTAATAGCAAAGACTTTAAAAATTGGGGAAGTCAGGCTAACTTGTATACTAGCAGCAATATCAAAACTCCATTGCCGCGTTATTGGAAACAAATTTGTAATATAAAGAGCTACACTTACCCAAAGTGCCGTTCGTGTTAAAAACAAGGTAGCTTTTAACAGTATATTTAAGCTACTTTGCTGTTGATTTTCGTCGGAAGAACCTTCAGAAGTTACAAGCGGGGAAACATTACTCTGCAATATTTTCCATACTTTTCCTAAAACAAAATGAAGTGCAATTGTTAGCACTACAAGAATCAAACTTAAAATTAATGTACGATTAATAAACTCTTCGCTCCTTTCTTTTCGGGCTTTATCAACTGTTTCTCGAATTTTTTGCGCCCATTCTTCGGCTTGTAAATTCGGATTATCAGCAGAAACTACGTCTTTATCAGTGACAGTAAATTGATCGTTTCCAATAAAAATTCTTGCATATCTCTCGCCTTTTTTAACTGTTATTTGCGGTACCGTTTCAGATTTTACTGCTTCTTGAAGGATTTTATTGATGATTTGTGCCCTTTCTTTAGCTGTAGTACCTTCTGTACTAGCAACTCGAAAAACTGGACTACCATCGATGTCTACAGCAGCAGATTGGTTAGACTGCGCCATTGCCTGTGTAAACTGCAAGCTGATTACAAGCACCAAAATTACTATTGCTGCTTTTATTAGCTTGAAATACTTATAGGTGATGTTTTTTAGCTGATTTTTCATACTTACTAGTGTTTGCTTTAGTTAAGAATAGTAATAGATAAAACAATTAATTACGTAACAATATCTACGGTTTTCCAAAGCCTTTTATATATTAAGAGCTTTAACGAGCAGTTCCATCAGTCATTAGGATAAGCTTATATATTTAATTATTATGTATAAAAAAAACTATATAATAGCAGTATAAGATTAATAATTAAGGTAAAGGTTTAGGTCTGCTTATATTCGATCGAGACAAAAACGCGGTAATCTGGATTTAGTTACCAATTAACTACTAACTTCCTTTGTCCTGTCACCTTGCTCCTTTGTTCCCTCATAGATAATTAACTATGTTGAAAAAAGTTGATACAAATATTTGGGTTGCCGAACACAAATTAAAATATTGGGGTTTAGAAGTTGGTACAAGAATGACTGTAATTCGCTTGAATAATGGTGAAACTGTTGTTATTTCTCCAATTAAGGTAGATGAGGCAACTATTAATCAAATCAATCAAGTTGGTAAGGTTGATATTATAATTGCTCCTAATCTTTACCATCATCTTTCTATATCTGATTTCAAATCTATTTATTCAGATGCAAAGCTTTTTGCTGCTCCCGGTTTAGAATCTAAGCGGCAGGATATTAAAATTGATAGAATTCTCGATCGAGGTAAACTTGGGAAGCAAAATGAAATTGAATATTTCTTATTTGAAGGATTTAGGATTTTAGATTTTAAAGGGCTATCTCCATTAAACGAAATTGTTTTTTTTCATCGAGAAAGTAAAACATTGATCTTAACGGATACAGCTTTTCATTTTGATGAAAGTTTTGCTTTAACAACTCAGTTAACTATGAGAGTAATTGGAGGCTATAAAAAACTAGAGCCTTCAATATTAGAGAAGTTAGCAACGCGAGAAAAAGCAAAAGTCAAAAATTCAATACAAAAAGTGCTGGAGTGGGATTTTGAAAGAGTAATCATGGCTCACGGTAGTATTATCGAAAATAAAGGAAAAGCAAAACTTAAAAAAGGTTATGAATGGGTTTTATTCAGTGAACAGTGAACAGTTAACAGTTAACAATTAAAGGTCTATTTTTAATAACTCCTAACTCCTAATTCCTAACCCCTAATTCCTAACTCCTAATTCCTAACTCCTAATTCCTAACTCCTAACTCCTTTTATTCTCTTCACAATTTCCTCATACTTCTTGTACGAAAATACTCTTGCTTGACATCCGAGTGGAGTTAAACTAGCACGTAAAGCTGTAACTCCTTCCGTAAATATGAGCCTCTGTATTAATCCTCTGTGTCAGAAGCCAGAAAATCCCGATAATACTTTATTTTGCTTTGGTTGCGGTTCGGAATTGCTGCTAGAAGGACGTTTTCGGGTAACAAAAGAACTTGGTGGTGGTGGCTTTGGTAAAACCTATGAAGTTTACGAAGCACGAAGCAATACCAATAAGGTGTTAAAAGTGCTGATCAATAATCACCCCAAAGCTGTGGAATTATTCCAACGGGAAGCGGAGGTTTTGAAGTCTTTGAATCACCCCGGAATTCCTAGAGTAGAATCCGATAGTTATTTCGTCTATTTTTCTAGAGGCAGTACGCAAACCTTCGGGTTCACCACTCCCCTTAACGGAGGGAACCTCCGCACGGGGGTGGGTTCACCGCTTCACTGCTTAATAATGGAAAAAATTGAAGGTTTGGATTTATGGGAATATATTAGGCAACGAGAACAACGCCCTATAAATCAAAAATTAGCAATTCAATGGTTATACGAAATAGTTGAAATTCTGCAACAAGTCCACAGTCAAAACTTTTTTCATCGCGATATCAAGCCTTCAAATATTATGTTAAGACCAAATGGTCGTTTGGCTTTAATTGATTTTGGTAGCGCACGACAAGTTACAGAAACTTATATTGCAAAGCAGGTTCAAGGGCAAGTTACGGGAATTATGACTGCTGGTTATTCCCCTTCCGAACAAATGCACGGACAAGCAATTCAACAATC
>CAYMZW010000046.1:0-23890 GCA_964395005.1 uncultured Rivularia sp. | reverse complement strand
TTATTGCAGGTTTAATTAAACCTGATACTGGCTTAGTGGAAATTAATGGTAGAGTAGCACCGCTTATCGCATTAGGTGCTGGATTTAATCCGATTTTGACTGGAAGGGAAAATATTTATGCCAATATGTCAATTTTAGGTTTGTCAAAAAAAGAGATTGACGAGAGATTTGATGCTGTTGTAGAGTTTGCAGAAATTGGGGATGCAATTGATTCACCAGTTCAAACTTATAGTTCTGGGATGGCTGCAAGGTTAGGGTTTGCTTGCGCGATTCACACTGAACCAGAAATTCTTCTTATTGATGAAGTATTGGCTGTAGGAGATAGCCGATTTAAAGGTAAATGCTTTCGCAAATTACATGAATTGCGGCAGAATAACACATCTTTTATATTAGTTAGTCATGAATCACATACAGTTTTAACTGTTTGCGAATCAGCAGTTTATCTGAATAAAGGTAAGAAGCTTGGTTTTGGCAATGCTCCCTCTGTTATCAAGCAATATGAGGAAGATTTATTTTCAGTTAAAACAGAAAATGGCTCAAAATCAGTCACTTTATTATCAAAACCTCAACTTGAAAGCTCTGGATTTGAGATTACTTCTGTTCATTTTCGGGATGCTCAAGGGGAAAAAATTGAATTTCCAACAAGTGGTAAATCTACTGATTTATGTATTAAATGTAAGGTCGATAGAGAAACAAATAATGTTGGCATTACCGTATTAATTAAAGGATTAGCAGAAGGAGGAAATCTCGTTCTTTTGTTAAATTGTTTACACGATAACCAACCATTAAACTTTTTACCTGGTGAATACGAAGTAAAAATATCTATGCCTTATTTAGGCTTGAAAATGGGTTCATATATTATGGATATTTATGCGAAAGAAAATGGGTTTAATCATCTAGATGTAGTAGAAAACTTTGGTTTTAAAGTTCAATCAGTAGAAAGTATACATAAAGGTTTATTTTATCAGCCACGTACTTGGATAATTGATAAACAATAGCGATCTTTCGTGACATTTAATCTTATTACACTATTGCGATCCATTACTAAGCCTTACTAATTCCAAGGGAATAAGCATAAACATTAATGATGAGGTTCAATATGCTGACAGAAAAATGGTTAAAAAAATTAGAAGTTAATTCTTCTCGGAAATATCTATATGATTTTGTAAGTGAAGCTGCTGCTTCCCTTTCCAAAGGAGCGCTTGTACTTGATGCAGGTGCGGGTGATAGCCTTTATAAATCTCTTTTTTCTGAGATGATTTATGAATCGGCAGACTTTTGTCAAGTAGAAAAAGAATACAGCAAGGTTACTTATGTGTGTGATTTAGCGAATATACCTGTAGAAGATAACAGGTATGATATGGTACTTCTCACACAAGTTTTAGAACATATTCCAGAACCAAAAAACGTTCTAAAGGAAATTCATAGAATTTTGAAACCTAAAGGAGAAATCTGGCTTTCTGCACCTTTATTTTATCAAGAGCATGAAATTCCATTTGATTTTTATAGATATACACAGTTTGGTTTTAAACACTTACTTCAATCAGCTAATTTAACAGTTAAAAAAATAGAGTGGGTTGAAGGTTATTATGGAACATTATCTTATCAGTTAGCTACATCCGCCAAAGCTTTGCCAAGAAATCCTAAATATTATGGTGGTGGCATTATAGGTTATCTTGCTTCTATCATCGTTTTGTTTCTAAAACCTTTATTTTTTATATTGTCTATACTTTTTTCACGTTTAGATATACGAGAAAAATATATTTCTCCTTTTGGTTACTGTAAGAATTATGCAATCGTAGCTGTAAAAAAAACAGTGGAGTGATATTGTCAAATTATTTCTGCAAAATGCAAAAAAAATAAGTTTTGAAAACATAGCCTCATTGTCACAAGTATTTTTATTTTTAGAAAAATGCAACTTTAGCCCAAGTCAATCACCGATTATGAGAATTTTAGTAGAAAATAGTGGTTATCATTTAAGAAATATGGGCGATTTAGCCATGCTTCAAGTTGCTATTGATAGGTTACAAAAGTTTTGGCCAGATGCTTTAATTCAAGTATTCACAAAGTCACCAGAAAGACTTATTGAGTACTGTCCAAACACTTTACCATTATCGGCATCTGGCAGAAAAAGTTGGCTTTCACCTTTAATCAATACTAACAAATATGTACCTAGTCAACGCTTTACTAAGCAATGGACAAATGTAGAGTCTAAATTCAAAAATTCTTTTCCATTGTTAGCAAGTTCTTTCCTCAAATTCAAAGTAAAAAACAAACCAAATCTGGTTAAAGATATTGAGGAATTTATTGATGCAGTATCTAATGCCGATTTAGTAGTAGCTTCCGGAGGAGGGTATATTACTAGTACATTTAAGCCAACTGCTATTGGAGCTTTGGAAACTTTAGGATTAGCAATTAGGCTAGGTAAGCCTACAGTCATGTTTGGTCATGGTTTAGGTCCTATCAATGATGATGAGTTACTTAATATAACTAAAAAAGTTCTTCCTGCTGTAAATTTAATTACCCTTAGAGAAAAGCGAGCTGGAATTCCACTACTCAAATCCCTTAATGTTTCTAGCGAACGGGTAATTACCACAGGAGATGATGCTGTGGAATTAGCATATCAAGCTCGCAGTGCAGTAATGGGAAATGCTATTGGTGTAAATCTTAGGGTTGCAAAGTATTCCAACGTTGACCAATCAGTTGTAAAAGTAGTTCGCTCAAGTTTGCATGATGCGGCAAAAAATCACGATGCTGCTTTATTACCAGTACCCATAGATCATTTATTTCTTGAAGGTTATGTAGAACCTGACAGTGTAACTATTCAAAAACTGCTCGAAGGTTACGATGATACTTCTGATGGAGGCAAGTCCCTGGATACTCCACTAATGGTCATTAAACAGGTAGGGCTGTGCCGCGTAGTAGTCACTGGTAGTTATCATGCAGGTGTTTTTGCTCTTTCTCAAGGTATACCTGTTATTGGTTTAGCTAAATCTATGTACTATGTAGACAAGTTTTCCGGATTAGCAGATCAATTTGGAGTTGGTTGTGAAGTTATTCTTTTAGACGATCCACAGTTAAAAACTAAACTGGTAGCCAGCATTAATAAAGCTTGGGAGTCATCCGAAAATCTAAGGCCTCAGTTATTAGAAACTGCACGTAAGCAAGTAGATTTGGGTCTTGCTGCTTATCAACGAATGTATGAAATGGTTACTTCTTGGTAGAAATTATTTCTGTATTAAGTCATAAGTAAGTAAATATGAATCAACACTGTTTTTACCGCCAAAAAATTCAACCAGTCCCAGAGGGTGTGTCGCGTCCTTTATGGTCTGTAATGATTCCTACCTATAATTGCGCGAATTACCTCCGGGAAACTTTGACGAGCGTTTTAGCTCAAGATCCTGGACCAGAAATAATGCAAATTGAAGTTATCGACGATTATTCTACTAAAGACGACCCAGCAGCAGTTGTTGAAGAACTCGGTCGTGGACGTGTTAATTTCTATCAGCAACCAAAGAATGTTGGTTACATTAAAAACTTTAATACTTGTTTAGAGCGATCTCAAGGAAAGTTGATTCATCTGCTTCATGGTGATGATTGCGTGCGAGATAACTTTTATACTAAATTACAAGCCGGTTTTGAGACAGAACCAAGTATTGGTGCTGCTTTCTCTCGTCAGATAAATATTAACGAAAATGGCGATAAATTATGGTGTCCAGAAGTTGAACAATCTAACAGCGGCGTTCTGAATAATTGGATAGAAAGAATTGCAGTTCAATGCATTATACAGCCGCCATCAATAGTAGTGCGTCGTGATGTATATGAAAAGCTTGGAGGATTTGATAGCCGTATATGCTGTGCTGGCGAGGATTGGGAAATGTGGGTTCGCATAGCTGCATATTATCCAATGTGGTACGAACCAGAAGCTTTAGTCAATTATCGCGTTCATTCTGCGTCTCTTACTAAACGTTGCCAGCGAAAAGGTCAAAACATTCGAGATTTACGCAGTATTGTAAAAATTAACAAAACTTGCTTACCAGTATTAACAAGGCAGGAAATAACCGATAAAGCCAATAAAAATTGGGCTTTTTATGCAATTAGGATTGCCAAAAAAATGTTGAGAAATGATGATGTAGCTGCTGCAATCATTCAACTTAAAGAAGCTCTAAAGTGTGATGCTTCTCCTCAAGTTATCAAGGCAATAATTTCTATGCTTAAAGTTGAAGCTAAAGACTGGTTAAAACGAAAAATAGTTCATGTATAAAACGTAAAAAGTTATTAGTGATGTCTATCAATACAGTTAACATGATTGTTTACAAAATTCTACGCCGTATTTACAATTATTATAATAAATGTAAATATCAAATTAGAAATAATTCTTTTCGCCAAGAGATGGGTTGTTTTGGTAAAGATTCTTATATCGGTAATGAAGCTTTTATCAAAAGTCCATTAAATAAACTATTTTTAGGGAATAACGTTTTTATAGAAGATTATTCAACTCTCGAGTGTACCTCTGATAACTCTGCTATTCATATTGGCGATCGCTCATTAATTAGAAGTTTTGCCCGACTTTCTTCTGCACAGGGAAAGATAAAAATTGGTAGTGATTGTAGCGTTAACCCTTACACAATTCTTTTTGGGAATGGTGATTTAACCATAGGTAATTGGGTAAGAATCGCAACTCATGTGGTTATTAATCCGGGGAATCATTTATATGATGATATTAATACCCCAATTGATTTGCAACCTTTAACTAATAAAGGTGTGATTATAGAAGACGATGTATGGATCGGTGCGGGTGCAATAATTCTTGAAGGTTGCACAATTGGTAAGGGTTCTGTGATTGGTGCTGGAACTGTTGTTACCAAAAGTGTAGAACCTTACTCTGTTGTTGTGGGTGTACCGGGTAGAGTTATCAAAAAACGTGGTGAAGCTAAACAGAAAAAGTCAATCAGTTTATATCTCAAACTTAATCCTGTAAACCAGAAAAATTTAAAACGCGCAAAATCAAGCTACATTCTTTAATTTGGTTTTTATAGCTAAATTCAGATTTCAAATTTAATACTGGCGATTACATTAACTTACAGAGGCGTTGGTGCAAGACGTGAAGTAGCCCCACAAATAAAGCAGGAAAATATTAAATGAATATGATCAATCAGGAACCTGTACGAGTATTTATTGGCTCTGGAGAAGCAAGTCTCCTTGAAAGAAAAGTAGCAATTTACTCTTTGCTAAAACACACCAAAAGAAACTTAGATATTTATGTGTTTAATGGTACCCACAATTCAATAGAGTTGAATGACAAAGAGCCATTTTTGGCTCCTTTACCTCTACATCTTAAATATCGTAATACAACTGAGTTTAGTCTTTATCGTTATTTAATTCCACAACTGTGCGACTATCAAGGTAAAGCAATTTATATCGACTCAGATATTATCTCTTTGACAGATATTGGCGAACTTTTTGATACTCCCTTGAATGGGAATAATTTTTTAGCCAAAGCAGATGCGTATAGTCATCAAGGTGAGAATTTTTGGGCTTTGAGTGTGATGCTCATAGATTGCAAAACCTGCCGTTTCGATTTGGAAACTTATTATAGAGAGATTGATAAAGGGCTTTACACTAATACTGATTTTTCCAGTATGAGTCCAGCTTTTCTTGCTCATCATCCTCTAAAGATTGGCAGGCTCAATCCTCAATGGAATGTATTTGATTATTATGACAAAGAAACGAAATTAATTCACTATACAAATCTATATACCCAACCCTGGAAATGCCCTAACCATCCCTATGGAGAGCTATGGTTTAACTATTTTCAGGAAGCTATAGATGCTGGATACATTACTCAGAAAGATATTGATTTGAGTATTATCCGTTCTTACGTGCGGAAAAATTTACGTAAAGGTAATTCTCCTTTACCAGATTACAAAAATTTTATCCGACAAAATATTCATTTACTCAAAAAACTTTCTAGAAAATAGGAGATATACAACCAGTACGAATCAAATATTCATAGTACCAATAAAGTTATATTTTTATGCACTCATCTATTATTTCAGTCCCAGTAAAGCGGGTTGTTGAACTTTTAAAGTTGGAAGCAACTGCAATTAACCAAGCAGCAGAACGCTTGCAAATAGAACAATTAGAAAAGGTATTAAACCTACTCATAAATTGTCAGGGAAAGGTAGTGCTTACAGGTGTCGGTAAGTCTGGAATTGTTGCTCAAAAAATTGCAGCTACCTTATGCAGTATTGGTAATGTAGCTGTATATTTGCATCCCTGCGATGCTTTGCATGGCGATTTGGGGATTATTACTGCCTCAGATGTAGTTATATTGTTCAGCAATAGTGGTGAGACACAGGAATTAATAGAGATAGTTCCTCATCTTAAACATCGCCAAGTTCCAATTATTGGAATTTTGGGAAATCTTGACTCTACTTTAGCATGTCGGGTCGATGTTGTTCTCGATGCCTCTGTTGAATGTGAAGCTTGTCCGTTAAATTTAGCTCCCACTACTAGCACTACTGTTGCTTTAGCAATTGGTGATGCTGTGGCAATGACTTTAATGCAAATGCGGAGCATAACTCCTCAAGATTTTGCGCTAAATCATCCGGCCGGACGTTTGGGTAAACGACTGACTTTAAGAGTCGTAGATTTAATGCATCAGGGTGAAGATAACCCAGTAATTATACCACAAGCAAGCTGGATTGAAATAGTTAGCGCTATTACCAAAGGAGGATTAGGAGCAGTAAATGTTATTAACGAGAAAGGTGAACTACTAGGAATTATTACAGACGGTGATTTACGACGTTCCATAGCAAAAATCGACCCAAAAGACCTCAAAAATCTCCAAGCAGCAGCAATTATGGCTGAAAATCCAGTCACCGTTCAACCAGAACAACTGGCTTACGATGCACTGCAACTAATGGAAAATCGTTCTTCTCAAATTTCAGTACTACCAGTGGTAGATGAAGTAAATTATTGTGTTGGCTTACTTCGATTACATGATATCGCTCGTAGCGGTATTTTATAAGCATTCTGAAAAAATAATTCAAGTACTTATCAATACAAAATCTCAACAAGATGATGCAATCTTTACTATCGAAAGTCAAAAAGAGTGATATATACGCAGAACCGTTTCCTCACATAATCATTAAAGACCCGATAGATCCGCAGCTTTGCTCTGAGTTGATATGGAATTTTCCACCTCTAGAAATTGTAGCTAAAGGAGCGCCAATAGTTAGTAATCAAAGATTTAGCTATTGTGCTAAAGACTGTCTGGGGGATATTAATGTTAATCCGATGTGGAGAGAGTTTGTCCAAATTCACGTTTCACAACTTTTTTTGAATCAGTTTACATGCTTATTCAAAGACCACATTCGTGAAATATATCCTTCCTTGCTAGCGGATATGGGAGAAGATGAAAACCCGAAAGCTGGGATTAGGAATGTAGATAATTTTTCCAATGCTGATGTTTTACTTGATGCCCAAATCTCTATCAATACTCCAGTTTCCGGTCGTCCTTCGTCTGTTAGAGGAGGTCACATAGATTTGCCGAATAAATTGTTTGCAGGTCTTTATTATCTACGCCATCCCCAGGATAAATCTACAGGTGGAGATTTAGAGATTTATGGTTTTAAAAATAATGAGGAACGCCGATTTAAAGGTCAGTTTATTCGTGACAAGCATATTCAATTAGTAAAAAAAGTTGAATACCAAAGCAATGTATTAGTCTTATTACTCAATTCAATTCAATCATTACATGGTGTAAGTGTACGTTCCGTTACACCAGAGCCAAGACTATTTTTAAATCTTGTAGGTGAAGTCAATCGTCCTTTGTTCAATATCGAAGATTATCAAATGCCAGAAACTGGTTTAAATAATTGGTTTGGCTTAGGCTCAAAAGCACTTAAGTAATTTTCGATTCATAGTCTCAACAATAGCCGCAATTGTCACTTCGGACTTGTTGGTGCGTGACGATAATTTGGTTATTACTACGTTCCTTCATTAGTGAAGGAACAGCACCCTACAAGAAAAATATGCCAGTTGGGGCCATTCCTACTTATATCTCAAACATAACTATTCTTCGTAACTAAACTAATGAATATTCTTGCAGTTATTCCTGCTCGTTACAACTCAACTCGATTCCCCGGAAAGCCATTAGTAATGATTGGCGATCGCCCAATGGTACAGCGAGTTTATGAAGCCGCAAAAAGCTGTCCTCATTTTAGCAAAGTAGTTGTCGCCACCGATAGCGAAATTATCGCTAATTGCGTAGAAAAATTTGGTGGAGAAGTTGAAATGACTAGCTCCAACCATGCTACAGGTACCGATAGGGTTGCTGAAGTTGCTTTGCGCTATCCTCAAATGAAGGCTGTAGCTAACGTCCAAGGAGACCAACCTTTTGTTACTTCTCAAATGTTATCTCAGCTGATAAACCCTTATCTTCAAGGAGAATTACCAGCTATGACAACTCTGGGTTGTCCTTTAGATATGGATAATTCCTATTTAGATTCTAATTCAGTAAAAGTGGTGTGCGATCGCCTTGGTAACGCGCTTTACTTTTCCCGCGCTGCTATTCCTTACTTTCGCAATAGTGGAAAAGCACCCGTGTTTCACCATCTAGGACTTTATGCCTTTGAAAGAAATTTTCTCGCTGAATATGCTCAAATGAAACCGACTCCATTAGAGGAGTGTGAAGGTTTGGAGCAATTACGAGTACTGGAGCATGGAATTTCCATTCGAGTATGTCTGACTCAAAAGGCTGTTGTGGAAATTAATACTCCGGATGATTTAGTTAAGGCACAAAGTTTGATTATTAACGATATGTATTCTGATAAAAAATTAGAGGAGTAATTAATGTCGAATCAAGAAATTTTATATCAAGATAGCATTTCCATACGGAAACTGCCGATTAATTTTAATCAAGCAGATTTAGCATTATTTGAAAGCGAACTCAACAAAGATATTCCCGCAACGAAATTATTTCAATTAGAAAATGTTAATGTAAATCCTCACGGCATAATTTTTCGTGGAACTAAGATTTTCGTAGAATCATTTGCTTCTCCCAAGCATCTAGATCCTTGGCTAACACCCAAAGCGAAGTTAAAGTTCTTTGTTAAAAATAACTTATTCAGGCATATCGAAAAAATTGATTCAGACGTATTCTGGTTTACTGATAATTGGAGTGGTAATTACTTTCACTGGATAACCGATGCTCTACCTCGGCTGTTTGCTATCCGTGAGAAAATAGTCAATGGAACTTTGCTGCTACCTGCTTCATATCAAGACAAAGAAAATATAATATCTTCCTTGTCTCCCTTTGTTTTTAAAGAAGTGAAGTTCGTAAGTAATGTTATTCGCTGCAAGACTCTCTACATACCTACCCATACAGCACCCACTGGTAATTATAATGAAATTTTAATCAGAGGTTTAAGAAATTTTTACACTGATTTTTATTGTAAAACATCTAGTGAGAACATTGGAGACAAAGTTTATATCAGTAGAAGTAAAGCACCAAAAAGAAAAATAAAAAATGAAGAAGAATGTTTAGTAGTTCTAAAAGAGTATGGTTTTAAAGTCATTTACTTTGAGGATTGCTCTTTTGAGCAACAGGTAAAAATTGCCTTAAATGCTCGCTACTTGATTTCAAATCATGGGGCTGGTCTTACAAATATGCTATTTATGAAATCCGGTAGCAGTGTTTTTGAGCTACGGAAAAAAGCGGATATTCGTAATAATTGTTTCTTTTCATTAGCATCTTCCCTAAACTTAAAATACTTTTACCAAATTTGTGATTCAGTTGATCCTGAAGAGGACGCACATACAGCAAATTTAATTGTAGATTGTAAATTAATGAGAAAAAACATCGAGCAAATGCTCACAACCTAATTTTAACAAAAGCTTAAAAATAACTTTATTTCTGTTCTGAATTGATTAGAAGATAATGACCATCAAATATCAATCATTTGTCCCGAACCATCTCCAGAGTTAATGAAGGCAGGTAAAGCCATCGTTGTAGGGAGAATTTTCGAGTTTTGTAATAGTGTCCAAGTACCGATGTTTCAGCATCTAGGGCTATATGCCGTCACGAAAAAATTTTATTTAATCAAACTATAAATTCTTAAACTAATACTTCAATGCTTAAAGAGCTACGCATTATTTCTTACCCCATATCGATTTCGCAGTTGGATCTAAATTCATTAGAAGAAAACGACCATCAAATACTAATTGCTTGTCCCTCTCCACCACTCGAAGCAGTAAAGGCAGGTAAAGCCATTGCTGTACCCAAAGGAGAATTTTCTATTGATATTATTTTAGACCAACTTCCCAGCAACTTTTATCCCGATTTTGTGCATTTGTCAGCTAGAAATATGAGCTTCATTCCACGGGAGCTTGAGAAATTCAAATGCCCAAAACTTATGAAGATTGGCGATACTTTTCACTTAGGGGATGGTTCACTGACTAGTATTATTGAATATTGCAAACTTTTGCAATGCGATTACCATTGGGGCTACCAGGGGGTTCAGCATTTACACTTTTTCGTGGAGGCAGGTTTAAAAAACGTCTTCTGGCTACCAGGAACTCCTGTTATCGACCATTACATTCCTCAAAAACAAGAATCGAAATCCTACGATTATGATATCGTTTTTCGGGGTTCTCAGTCCAAACAACATATCTACCGCAGTAGACTTCTCAACTTTTTACAGGATTCTGGAATAAATATTGATATCAGCCGTAAACCATATACCGAATGCTTAGAAGATTACACTAAATCAAAAATAGTCTTCAATTGTGGTTTAAATTCCGATAGCAACAGACGAATTTTTGAAGTGCTAATGGCAGGGGGCTTCTTACTTACCGATCGTTTAAGCCTTCAGTCTGGTTTGTTTTCTCTGTTTCAAGAAGGCATTGACTTAGAATGCTATGGAGACGAAAATGAACTACTCCAAAAGATAGATTTTTATCTAAATAACCCCGAAAAGGCGGAACAAATTGCTTTATCTGGTCATCAAAAGCTGATAGATTATTATAACCAGCAAGCAATGCGGCAAAAATTATACCGCTATGTTTTGCAAGGTGAGATTGAAGCCCCTTTTCGTTTAGAACACGATAAACGGGTGCTGCACATTGATAGGCTTAGAAACGAAAAAGCATTTGATGTCCGCTTAAAAGTTTACGAACTGATTCAAGAAATTCATCGACTAAACTCTCGAATCAAACTTCTCTATTGGAAGGGTGCAAATAAAGAACTGCTATCGGATTTAGCTGACTTACCCCGCTTGGATATTACTTATGCTAATTCCTCAGAAGCTTTAGCTGGTATAGAAAATTGGTGCGAAAAAGTTGGTGTAAAAGAAATTGTTCACCTACAGTGTTTGCACTTAGAGCAGAATAATTTATCGCAATTTCAGATAATTCTGGTAGATTTACCAGATACCTTGACTGCAATGAAGCAGCTAGCTGGCGAAATTGAACCAACTATTGCTGAATCTGGCTTTTTAGTAATAGTGGGAAAACCTAAAATTTGGAAAAAACAAATAGTAGATGCATTGCTTAGAAAACAGGGTTTATTACCAATAAATCTTTGTTTTGAAAATTCTAACCGCGAATTAGGAGTTGGAGCTTGTTTAGTTTACCAAAAAATTACTTTAACTTCTTCATCTCTTCATTCAATAAATTCAAAAACCAAGCTGTTTGTTAGCAAGCTAAATCGTAAAGCAAAGATGAACAATCAGTTATCTTCTGTACCATTGGTAAGTCGAGCAAAGAAGTTCATTAGAAATTTATGATTGCGTCAAATAGTTAGCCCAAAACTTAATAGTTTATGTATAAAATGCTTCTTGAGATTTGATAAGTTTTATTTGATACTCAAAGCGTGTTTATAGATGTCCACGCAATATGAAAAAAACACTAGAACAAAGATGGCAGCTTCCTCCAATTTGGTTAAGAATTCTGATTATAAGTCTATTAATATTAGGTGTATTTTTTAGATTCGCTAGCCTTGATGGCAAAATTTACTGGCATGACGAAACGTTAACTTCATTACGTATCTCCGGGTATCATTCCAAGGAGCTTGTTCAAAAGGTTTTCAATAATCAAATATACAGCGTTGAAGAATTACTAAAGTATCAAACAGTTAATGCTACTGAAAGAGGGGTAGGCTATACCGTAAAAGCCTTAGCCATTGATAGTCAATATCATCCTCCGTTGTATTACGTAGCAGCGCATTTTTGGGCGGATACGTTTGGTAGTTCCATCGCAGCAATCAGAAGTTTATCCGCCGTGCTTAGCCTGTTGGTATTTCCAGGCATTTATTGGTTGTGTTTGGAATTATTTAGCTCATCGTTGACTGGTTGGATAGGAGTTGCCTTAGTTTCAGTTTCACCATTCCACATTCACTATGCTCAAGAAGCGCGACAATACAGTCTATTAACAGCAGCGGTATTTTTTTCTGGTGCGGCATTGCTGCGAGCTATACGAGTAAAAACTAAATTGAGTTGGATAATTTATGCAGCGACAGTAGCTATCGGATTATATACTAACCCTTTGTTCGCATTAGTTACTGTTACTCTAGGTTGTTACATATTTATTAACGATAATTTTCGTTTCACTAAGGCTTTAATTAATTATATATTGGCATCTGCTATTGGCTTTCTTACCTTTGTACCTTGGCTGTTAACGATTATCAATAATATATCTCATTTGCAGAATATATCTAGTTGGATGAAAACTCGTCTGCCTCTAAAAGATTTTATTGACAGATGGATTGAGAATTTAAATTACGCCTTTTTTCAACCTAATTTTAGATTACCATTTGGTTCGGCGCTAATTATAAAAATAGCTATTCTGTTGTTAATTGGTTATTCTTTATATTTTATTTGCCGCCATACTCCAAAAAGAGTTTGGTTATTTGTATGGTTATTAACCTTACTTCCAAGTATTATCTTAGTAGTGCCAGATTTAGTAAATGGAGGTATGCGTTCAACCATTCCACGCTATATTATTCCTTCCTATGTGGGAATTCAAGTGGCAACGGCTTTTTTGTTCGCTACGAAAATTATTGCGATTAATTCTAAAGTTATACAGCAAAGATTATGGCGATTTTTGTTAATAGTATTAGTTTCATTGAGTCTTCTTTCTAATGTAGCTTATTTAAGGGCGGGAATTCTCCGCAAAGAAGGCTACGATCCAACTTTTGACATGGCACGATTGATAAATCAATCATCTGCACCCCTTGTGGTGTTTCTGTCAAGTGAACAAACAACGGTAGGCGATATTTTAACTCTATCCCATTATCTCGATTCGCAGGTGAAGCTACAGTTAAGGAATAAACCAACCCTACCGGAAATTCCTACTGGCTTCGAGGACATATTTGTTTTCAAACCGATAGAAACATTTAAGCAAGCATTGCAACAAAAGTACAAGCTAAAGCCCGTGTATAAAACTTCTCTTTGGCAGCTAGAGAAATAGTTATATCAATTGCAAGTAAATTAATCAGAAAATATGTGATGAATAATTCCCTCCTAGAAAAACAACAAACAACAGTTCAAAGTTCAGATAAAACTCAAGTAAGTTTAGAAGTGTCAATAGTTGTGCCAATCTACAATGAAGTAGAAAGTTTACCTCAACTAATCAATACAATTACTACTACTCTTACTGCAACTGGACTAACTTACGAACTAATTTGCGTCGATGACGGCTCCAAAGATGGCTCTGGAATGCTACTCAAACAGCAGGCTCAGACTCACTCTAATTTACGAGCTATATTATTAAGGCGTAATTACGGACAAACAGCTGCTATGGCTGCTGGATTTAATTATGCACGGGGTAAGACAGTTGTTACCTTGGATGGTGATTTGCAAAACGATCCAGTTGATATTCCCTTGCTTCTTGCCAAACTCGATGAAGGTTACGACTTAGTTAGCGGATGGCGTAAGAATCGTCAAGATGCAGCATTAACGAGATTATTACCTTCTAAAATTGCAAACTGGTTAATTGGCAAAGTTACGGAGGTAAAACTGCATGACTACGGTTGTTCTCTTAAAGCTTATCGTTCCGAACTAGTAGCTGACATGAACCTCTATGGTGAATTGCATAGATTTTTACCAGCATTAGCTTTCATTGAAGGAGCAAAAATTACAGAAATTCCTGTAAACCATTATGCTCGTCGCCACGGTAAAAGTAAGTATGGATTAGGTCGTACTTTCAGAGTCGTAATGGATTTGTTTACAGTATTTTTCATGAAAAAATTCTTAACACGACCTATGCACGTATTTGGACTAGTTGGACTTGCTTCCACAGTGTTAGGAATAATTTTAGGATTTTATCTTACCTTCCTCAAGTTAGGTTTAGGTCAAAGCATTGGCGATCGCCCTCTTTTGATTTTGGTCGTAATATTACTTTTGACTGGGATACAACTGTTTAGTTTTGGTCTTTTAGGAGAGCTATTGATGCGTACTTACCATGAAGCTCAGAATAGACCTATCTATCGGGTAAGAGAAGTGGTTGAGTAAAATTTCCGTTAGTATCTTGTTACTAAATGAATGATTTCAGTAAAGAGGTGTCTACAGTCAAAGGGAGAAATTAGCAATGAAAATTTCTGTTCTAATCAACAATTATAACTATCAAGACTACGTTATTGATAGCATTGAAAGTGTTTTAAACCAGTCGCATCCTGTAAATGAAATTATTGTAGTTGATGATAAATCAACAGACAATTCTGTACAAATATTGCAGGAAAAGTTTGGCAATCATGAAACTGTTAAGTTAGTACTCAAAGATAAAAATGAAGGTCAGCTTTCCAGTTTTAACGAAGGATTTTTGGCTTCTAAAGGTGATATCATTCTTTTCCTAGATGCCGACGACCTTTACAAAGAAAATTACATTGCTGAAGTAGTTAAATTCTACAAAGATAATCCAAAATGTGATTTCTTATTTTGTGGTGCTGATATATTTGGTAACGAAGAGAGAATTGTTAATTGTTATGAAAATAATCGCGATCTTGGCTATTCTAAAATTGCAACTCTCTATAAAAAAGTATGGATAGGTCATCGAACTTCTACTCTTTCAATGCGTAGAATTATACTTGAAAAGTTTCTACCAATTCCTTATCTTGAAGATTGGCGTGTTCGTGCTGATGATTGCATAATCTTTGGAGCTTCAGTTGTAGGAGCAAGAAAATTTTATCTGGCTCAAGCTTTAGTCAAATATAGAGCGCACGGCAATAATAATCATTTCGGACGTAAAGAAAAAAGGACACCTGAATATTTAGAGCGATATAAGCAAGCCAAAATTCGTTTATTCTCCTTCCTATCCGAAAAAATCGATTATTCAAATAACTTAGATAAATTCGCACATCTAGAGTTCAGAACAATTCCTAAACCAAATCAAAAAGAATTTGATATTTATAAGTCTATAGTTAAGCAGTCTAAACTTCCTAAGTGGAAGAGAGCTATTAACCTTTTATCTCTTTACATTCATTTTCTCCAAGCCAGTTATTTTGGTTAGTAGTTTGTCAAAGTTTAATTTTAGGTCGTAATATGCTATTTAATTCAATTGAATTCATATTTGTATTTCTACCAATTACACTTTTATTGTGTTTCGTAACAAGTAGAATTTTTTATTCTAAATGGGCTATTTTCTGTGTTGCAGCTTCGCTATTTTTTTATGCTTGGTGGAATCCAATATATCTAATATTATTAATATTCTCAATTTTATTTAATTTTTATATAGGATTTTTACTGAGTCTAAATTCAATTAGACCAATAATTAGACAATATCTTGTAGCTGTAGGAATTGCAATTAATTTGGGGTTAATTGCTTATTTTAAATATACTAACTTTTTACTTGATAACATAAACGCTATTATTAATACTAATTTTTCACATCCCAACATTATTCTTCCTTTAGGTATTTCATTTTTCACATTTCAGCAAATTGCTTACCTAGTGGATAGTTACCGAAAAGAAACGAAAGAGTATAACCTTTTGTACTACAGTCTGTTTGTTTCTTTTTTCCCTCAATTGATTGCAGGACCAATTGTTCATCATAAGGAAATAATACCGCAGTTTACTAATAAACATATTGTTCGTTTCAGCTCCGTAAATATTGCTGTGGGATTAACCTTTTTTTTACTAGGTTTGTTCAAAAAAGTCTTGTTAGCCGATATTATTGTCGCTGAGGTTGCGAACCAAACATTTGATGCTGCTGCTACTGGAAGTGAGCTTAGTTTTTTAGATGCTTGGCTTGGAACACTAGCTTACTCGTTTCAGCTTTACTTTGATTTCTCCGGCTACTCAGATATGGCAATCGGTGCAGCGAGGATGTTTGGAATTCAACTACCAATTAATTTCAACTCTCCTTACAAAGCTGTGAGTATAAGTGATTTTTGGCGACGTTGGCACATAACTCTTTCTAACTTTCTACGAGATTACCTCTATATTCCTTTGGGTGGGAGTCGTAAGGGAAAACTTAGACGCTATTTTAATTTAATAATAACCATGTTATTAGGAGGTCTTTGGCATGGTGCTGGTTGGACTTTTGTTATTTGGGGAGGCTTACATGGAATTTACTTAGTTATCAATCATCAATGGCGCTCTTTGCGAAAATCTTTAGGACACGATTTTCAGAAGAGTCCTTGGTGGAGTCAAGTATTAGGTTGTCTGATAACTTTTTTAGCCGTTATAGTGGCATGGGTATTTTTTAGGGCAGAGAACATGGTTGCTTCCTTTAATATGTTGGAGGCAATGTACGGAAAAAATGGTATTTCTTTATCTTTAACCATTTTAACTACAAATAAATTGATGTTTTTAATCAAAATAATATTTTTAGGGATTATTATTTGGTGTCTACCTAATACTAATCAATTGATATCAAATTATTTTATAGTAAATAGCAAATCCGAAAAATATCAGAATAAAAATAATATTTATCGTTTTTTAAAAGATTATGTATTGCAACCAAATATGATTGGAGGAATTCCACTTGGTTTAGGACTATTTGTAGTCTTTAAAATTTTAATAAAAGTACCAGAGAGTGATTTTTTATATTTTAATTTTTAAGGGTTTAAGCAAAATATGAAATACATAAATTTTTTGAAGGGAATTATTTTTGGATTTGTAATTGGTTATTTTATCTTCACGTTAGCTGTTGTATTTCAATTAGGTGTTAAAACTTCCGGCACTATTTGGCGATCAGAGTTATATGAACTTAAGAGTAATCTTGCTCTTTCTATTAAGTCACCTAAATTAGTAATAATTGGAGGTTCAAGTGCTCGGTATGGTATTAGCTGTAAAATAATTCAAGAGCAAACAGGAAAATCATGTTTTAACGGTGGAACTGTTGCTGATATGAGTGCTGATTATAATCTTAATCTATCTCGTAAGTGGCTAAATCCAGGAGATACAGCTCTTATCGCATTAGAATATCACTATTACCATAATAATAGTACAGATGACGCAAATGTAATTAATTATGCAATGGGTCACGATATAGACTATTTAATATCACTTGATTTTAAAAGAAAAGTTCAATTATTAAATAGTATCTCTTTACAACGAGTTAAAGAGGGAATATTGGCAAAATTTAACCCCCCGCTAGTTGTCAAGAAAAATTTCCAAGAAATTCATAACGAATATGGAGATATCATAGATAATCGTGAAGCTAATATGACAAAAAAACTATTAAAACATCAAGAAACACTATCACCTTTGAATGGAGCAGAGACTTGGGATTCTATAAATCCAAATAACCAGGACTTAAAGAGTATAGTTAAATTTATTGATTGGTGTCATAAAAATAATATTAAAGTGTTAGCGACCTGGCCAAACACGACTTATTTCGATATTTATAAACAAGAAAAACAGCAAATATTTCTACGGAGCATAAGAAAATTTTACCAGCAAAATAATGTTCCTGTAATTGGTAAACCAGAAGATGTTATGTACGATAAATCTATGTTTTATGATAGTGCTTATCATCTTCACGACCGTGGAATGAAAATTCGCACCTTACAATTAATAAAATCAATTCAACCATATCTAGAATAAAGCCATTTCTAACCATAATTTTGTTTAATAATAAAAAGGCATTTTTTATATAACTAGTTTACTTAAATTAAGGCTATCAAAATGAATCAACGGAAATTGAATATACCGAGGAAAATTTAATATGTTATTTAATTCATTTACTTTCGTTGTATTTTTCGCTATTGTTTATACTCTTTATCTATTATTAAATAGTAATTACAAAGTACAAAATATTATATTGTTCATTGCTAGTTATATATTTTACGGATATTGGGATTGGCGCTTTACTGCACTTCTTGGTTTATCGACAATAGTTGACTATACAGTAGGAAAATTATTGCAAAATACCAAGAAAGAAAGAAAAAGAAAATTACTATTATTTATATCTATATTTTTTAATTTATCGGTTCTAGGTTTTTTCAAGTATTTTAACTTTTTTGCAGAAAGTTTTGCCGGGTTATTGCAAGTTTTTGGACTGGAAGCTAACTGGGTTACTTTAAATGTGCTGTTACCAGTAGGAATTTCTTTCTATACTTTTCAAACGATGAGTTACACCATCGATGTTTATAAAAGAGATTTGCAGCCAATTGATAGCTTTTTCGACTTTGCTCTGTTTGTTTCTTTCTTTCCACAGTTAGTAGCAGGTCCTATCGAACGTGCAACTACCCTCATACCCCAAATTATTTCACCACGATATGTGAAATTAGAACAAATAAATGCTGGTATTTATCTAATTATTTGGGGATATTTTAAAAAAGTAGTTATCGCTGATAATATGGCGATTATTGCTAACTCGGTATTTAACGATTATACCCAATATCAAGGACTCGATATCCTAATTGGTATTCTTGCTTTTACAATCCAAATATATGGAGATTTTTCTGGTTATTCGGATATAGCGCGAGGACTTTCTAAGCTAATGGGATTTGAATTAATGGTTAATTTTAAATTGCCATATTTTGCTCTCAATCCCAGTGATTTCTGGCTACGATGGCATATTTCCCTATCGACTTGGTTGCGAGATTATCTTTATATTCCGTTAGGTGGTAATCGTCGAGGAACTTTTAATACTTATCGTAACTTGTTTTTGACTATGCTTCTGGGTGGACTTTGGCATGGGGCAGCTTGGAATTTTGTTATTTGGGGAGCATTTCATGGACTAATTTTAATTCTTTATCGTCTCTTTGATAACAAGCCAAAATATTTTGACCCTAAGAGTACTAAATCTAGTTATCTGCGCCTTTTAAGTAAAATGTTACTGATGTTTATTCTGACAAATATTGGCTGGGTAATATTCCGCTCAAATTCTGTACACCAGATCTATTATATGCTCGCTAACGTCGGTTTTAGTCTCTCAGATCAATCTTTGCTCTGGGGATATGATTTGCTATTTTTCTGCTTACCACTGCTTTTAGTTCAAATTTATCAGTATGTAACCCGTGACCTATTAATTTTGACAAAATTCAAACCTATAATTCGAGTTCCAATATATGCTTTTCTAATTATTTGGATTTGTGTTTTCGGGGTTCGTGAATCAGGAGAATTTATTTATTTCCAATTTTAATCAAAGAAATTAAAAAATAACCTAATACTGAATAAAAATCAATAGCGTAACTAATGAATCAAAAACTACCACAAGAAATCACTAAACCAATAAAAAGTAAAGAATTTTTCCTATCCCTGTTAGGAACTCTAATTTTTGTAGTTATCTTTAATTTTGCAGCCAAACTTTATCTAAGAGAAAACACAACTAATCGGGGTTATTGGATAATTAACAAAAAATGGGAAATTTTATTAAAGCAAAAAAAGCCTGTTGACTGGCTAATTCTAGGAGATTCGAGTTGTAATCAAGGGGTAGTTCCAACCATTGTCAACGAAAGACTTAATACTAACTCTATTAATCTTTGCACTATTGGAGATATGCTGCTTTTAGACAACTCTTGGATGTTAGACAAATATATTCAGCGAGTTGGGGTTCCCAAGAATATTCTTATAGTTCATGTTTTCGATGCTTGGAGACGTGGTATTAATCGTCCCGTATTCGCACAGGTACCTTTAAATTGGGGCTATTGGAAACAAGTTGAACCAAAACTTAATTTCTCTAAAAGTGATACACTTCAATTATTTATTGAACGATACATCCCGCTTTATTCAGAAAATCAGAGTGTTTCACATTTATTAAAGTCTCCTTATGATGCGTTTAATCGTAGTCAAAACTTTCGGCTTACAAAAGATGGTTTTATGATTTGGGAAAAACCAAATCCTGAGTTTGTCGAAGCACAGAGGAAGATGCATCTTGATTTCACTAGAAAAAATAAATTTTATCTTTCGAGCAATAACCGTGAAGCTTTAGAACATATAGCAAAACTTGCAGAAAAACATGATTTTAATGTGTACATAGCTAACAGCCCAATATATGAAAAACTTTACGATCACAAGGATTTTAAAGCTTATTTTGGTCAACTTCAGGATACTCTTAATGGTTATGCTGCTAAAAGTGATAGAGTACACTATATTCAAGAGCCAATCACTTTTCCCAAAGAAGAGATGGAAAATGCCGACCATTTGGTTTATTCTGCCGCTAAGGTTTATACTAATAAACTAATTTCAGAAATAGAATCTATTCAGAAGGCTGATAATTCAAGATGATAACCATTACATCTAGAGTCTAACTTTTTAATTTAATTATTTATATTTTTAATGATAATTTTATAGACATAAAATATGAACAATTATCGAGATTTTTTCAAAATATGATTTTTAATTGGTCACATATTAATTTACGCTTTCTTCACTAAATATTTTTATACTTCATCAAAAAAAGAGCGATTATACTTGATAAAAATCTAAAAATCAATCACAATACAGTTGCTAATTTATTTGTAACAGAATATTTAGATAAAATACACATCAAAAGCTATAGATAGCAAGAATTAAGCAACAAACTTCATGCTGAGATTTTCTGGTATAGAATAGAACAATAAATCTAAAATTATGACTCGTACTAAAATTACCGACACGCTTTTTATTGGCGATGATTGCAAACTAACCTTACTGGGTGGCCCGTGCGTTATTGAATCGGAAGACTTTACATTAAAGATGGCTGAAGAGATTCGTAAAGTATGCGAACGTCTAAATATTTCATTTATCTTTAAATCTTCTTTCGATAAAGCAAATCGGACTTCTATTAATTCCTTTCGAGGACAATCCTTAGAAAAAGGACTAGAAATTCTTCAGAAAGTCAAAGATAAAATTGGTGTTCCGGTAATAACCGATATTCATGAAAGTAACCAAGCAGCCCCGGTTGCTCAAGTAGCGGATGTTCTGCAAATACCAGCTTTTTTATGTCGTCAGACTGACTTACTTTTGGCTGCTGCTGCTACAGGTAAGGCTATTAACGTCAAAAAAGGTCAATTTCTTGCACCTTGGGATATGAAAAATGTGGTCAAAAAATTAGAAGCAGCAGGGGCTAAGAATATTTTGTTGACCGAACGAGGCACTAGTTTCGGTTACAACACGCTGGTGGTTGATTTTCGTTCTTTTCCTCAAATGCGAGAATTAGGCTATCCCGTAGTATTTGATGCTACTCACAGCGTACAAATGCCAGGGGGACAGGGAAATAAATCTGGAGGACAGCGAGAGTTTGTACCTTATCTAGCAAGAGCAGCAGCAGCAGTAGGTATTGATGCACTGTTTATGGAAGTTCACGAAAATCCTGATATGGCTCCCAGCGATGGACCAAATATGGTACCTTTAGCTCAACTTGAAACAGTACTCAAGGGAATTGTCCGCGTTCATGCTGCTTTAGAAACTGTTGATTCAACTTCTCTTTAATTATGCTCGCATTGCATAACTACGTTCCAATTCTTTGTTTAAATTAGACTTGAAGCTACTTAAAATTCCCTACTATGACCAAAATTTCTGAAAGTGAATTACAAAGTTGTTTATTCCAAGTAAAACTGCTAGTTCTAGACGTAGATGGTGTCATGACAGATGGCGGTCTTTACTACACAGAAAGTGGTGAAGAATTGAGGAAATTTAATGTTAAAGATGGTATGGGTATTAAGCTACTGAAAAAATATTGTGTTGAAGTAGCTGTCATTACTAATAGTACTTGTCCGGCTACTTTACATCGCATCCAAAAGCTAGGTATCAAACATAGTTTTTCAGGAATTGAAGATAAGTTAGCTGTCCTCAAAGAACTTTGTATCCAACTAAGTTTATCTCTTTCTGAAGTTGCTTATGTAGGTGACGATATCATTGATTTACCAATTTTGCAGGCTGTTGGGTGCCCTCTGACTGTGGCTGATGCCATACCAGAAAATCAAGATTGTGCTGTATATATAACCAGATTAGCAGGTGGACAAGGATGCGTCCGAGAAATTTGCGAACTATTGATGAAAGCACAGCAAGTAAAGGTTGAATATTTTTAGTAAAATAATGACTAATCCTAAGCTTGTTAAACGAATTATTACCTGTCAAGGTAGTATTCAGTTAGTTACTGCTTTATCTGTTCTGAATTATCGAGAAAAAGAACAGATAAAATTGAATCAAAACTACGAAGACTACCTTGTTATTTATGATCTATATACTCCACCAGGACAAATTGAGGAATTTGCCAATTATGTCAAAAAAATGGCTGAGTTAGCCCATAAATGGAAAGCTATAAGCTACATAAATCCGAATCAATTCAATGCTATTTCTAAGGAATTAGCAACTTCAAGTCCGAGGAAAATTTACGATTCAGTGCATAAATTAGTTGGTACTGACTCAGCGGATGAAATTTATCTATGTCGTAACTGGCAGTTCGGCAATCAGCTTCTGATAAATACTTATCAATTGGCAGAAAAAATTTGCTATGGAGATAGTATTGGTATTTACTTTTCTTCAAATGCTAAAGGTTTGTTTGCTCCATCTAATTCACTAAAACTAGATTTTGCTAGTTATATCAAGAAACAAATTAGAACTGTTACAAGTAAAGTCAAGGAGAAATTACAATTAAAAACTGTTTTAAAAAATGTAGAATTTGACATTGGTTATTTTATTCTGCCTGATATTATGGGAGAGTTACCTCCCATGAAGACTATAGTTTTAGATAAATTAGAACTATTAAAGACTTTTGATAAACTCAGAGATTTAATAGATAAAGATTATATTTCGCACTTAAAAGCAAAGATTGACTCTAATCCTATTTTAATTCTACTCACTAGCAATTTTTCCGAGGCTCAACGGATGTCCGAGGAAGATGAAATTAATGCTTATCGTCAATTCTTGAGTTCTCAAAAGATAGAGCCGAATACAATATTGCTTATTAAACCTCATCCAAGAGATGGCAATATTAAAATTCAAAGATTGCAATCAGCCTTGTCAGATTTATTTGCCAATATATTAGTTCTATCCGAACCGCATTTGTTCTTTCTACCTTTTGAAATTTTATTTGCACAAGCTTTTCTGCGATCGGATATGTCAGTTCGAGATAATATCAAGGTATTAACAGTTAGTTCCGCTTGTCTGTCATTAAAATTGCTGTTTAATGTTCCTTGTGTCGTCGGTTTTGGAGAAGAAATAACTCCTCAATTTTTCTATGAAGATTATGTAGATGGGAGATTAGAACATGAGCAATATTTGAAAGTAGCTATTGATAAAAATCAATAAATTTAGTAGCTAATCAAAAAACAGTAGCTATGATTATAGTGATAAAACGCTATCAAGTTTAACGCTTTTTATACTAACAGTAGATCGACAATCAGCAATATTTTTAACCGTATCATTATTTCTAAAACAAAGTCAAATTAATGCTACAAGATTTACCTAAAATTTCTATCATTACCCCTTCTTACAATCAGTGTGAATTCATTGAG
>CAYMZW010000045.1:0-24144 GCA_964395005.1 uncultured Rivularia sp. | reverse complement strand
GAGTTAGGAGTTAGGAGTTAGGAATTAGGAGTTAGGAATTAGGAGTTATAAATTATCCACCCAATCCCCCCATCTCAATTCCTCGTTCAACACTACCGACAAAGCATTATAATGTCGTTTGTTTAACCGGAATTTCGGCCACCAGGGAATAATGGATAATTTGAAAAAAGCTAAGTTTGCGGCAGTATTCAGGAATATTGGAATAATAATTCTGGTATTGGTTATAACTTTAGCGGGATTGACTACTTACACGGTTAGAAAATCTTTTCCCCAAGCAAGCGGTAATATTGCGATTCCGGGATTAGATTCGGAAGTGAAAATCCAGCGTGATGAATGGGGAATCCCTCAAATTTATGCTGATTCTGACCACGATTTATTTTTAGCAGAAGGTTATGTCCACGCTCAAGATCGCTTCTGGCAAATGGATTTCTGGCGACATATCGGTACCGGAAGATTGTCGGAAATGTTTGGCGAGTCGCAGTTGGATAAAGATAGATTCCTGCGAACAATGGGATGGAAAAAGTTAGCAGAGCAGGAATTTGCTCAAACCTTAGATGCTCAAACAAAAGAAAATTTAGTGGCTTATGCTGAAGGTGTAAATGCTTACTTAGCAAACCATCAGGGTAGCGCTTTAAGTTTAGAATATACTGTATTAAAACTTCTCAATCGTAACTATAAACCTGAACCTTGGCAGCCAATACACTCTATCCTCTGGGGTAAAGTAATGGCTTACGATTTAAGTACAAATCTTGGTGATGAGATTGAACGTAGTATTCTTCTAAAATCTTTTCCTGAAGCACGAATAGACGAACTTTTTCCACTTTATCCCCAAGATTTCCCTGTAATTGTATCTAATTTTCATAATTTAGAAAAAAAAGAAAAAAGCTTAGAAAAAGTTGCAGCAAAGGAAATAATTAATACAACAGAAGATAGAATATCTCTACAAAATATTACTCCTTCCTTAAAATCTATTGCCAGTAACGTAAGTGCGATCGAAGAAATTCTTGGTAGTACGGGAATGGGTGTAGGTTCCAACAGTTGGACAATTTCGGGTAAACTCACTAGTACGGGTAAACCGATTTTAGCTGACGATCCACATTTAGCAGTGCAAATGCCTTCGATTTGGTATGAAATAGGTTTGCACTGTAATTCAACAAGCAACAATTGCCCTTACAACGTCACGGGTTTTACCTTTGCAGGAGTACCAGGGGTAATTGTCGGACATAATAACCGCATTGCTTGGGGTGTTACAAATGTAATGTCCGATACGATGGATTTGTATATAGAAAAGATTAATCCCGATAATCCCAATCAATATGAAGTAAATGGTAAATGGGTTGATATGCAGCTTGTAAAAGAAGAAGTTCAAGTTGCTTCTTCCGAACCAGTTTCTCAAATTGTCCGCTACACTAAACATGGCCCAATTCTTTCTGATGTTGTTCCTCAATTAGAACAATTCGCTGATAATTCATTAATTAAAGTTCCTAATAATTACGCCGTTTCTTTGCGGTGGACTGCTTTAGAACCTTCTACGTTAATTGCTGCCCTTCCAGAAATAAATCGCGCTCAAAATTGGCAGGAATTTCGTGTTGCTGCCAGTAAATTTGATATCGCGGCTCAAAATTTAATCTATGCAGATGTTGATGGAAATATCGGCTATCAAATGCCCGGAAAAACTCCCATCCGTCAAAATACAGATGGGCGCTATCCGGTACCGGGTTGGGATAATAAATATGAATGGCAAGGCTACATTGATTTTGAAGAATTGCCTCACAGTTTTAATCCAGCTAAAGGATATATTATTACTGCAAATAATGCCGTAGTAGATGAAAGTTATCCCTACGTTATTACCAAAGATTGGGTTCGCGGCTACCGTGCAAAACGTATTGAAGAATTAATTTCTAATTCAAATCAACCATTAACTTTAGCCGATATTAAGTTGATGCAAGGTGATAACCTTAATTTGAATGCACGGGATTTGATACCGATATTAAAGTCGATATCTTTTGACGATTCCCGTCTTGAAAATGCTCGTCAATTATTAGTTGATTGGGATTTGAATCTGCAAATAGAATCACCCGCATCTGCTATTTTTGAAACATTTTGGAAAAAATTACTAGCGGTAACATTCCACGATGAACTACCTCAATATTATTATCCAGGTGGTAGCGACAGATGGTATGCAGTGGTGAAAAATTTAGTCGAACAACCAAATAATTTGTGGTGGGATAATCGTAATACACAGCCGATAGAAAACCGCGATCAAATGTTCAAGCTAGCTTTATTAGAAACAGTAAACGAACTTGAAAATACATTCGGTGATAACCCAGAAAAATGGACTTGGGGAAAGCTGCATAAAATCAACTTCCGCAATGTTACTTTAGGAAAATCTGGGGTAGGTGTGATTGAAAGACTATTTAATCGGGGTACATATCAAACAGCAGGTGATGGAGAAACCATCAATGCCAATCGTTGGAAAGCCAATCAATCATCTTTTGAAGTAACTCATATTCCTTCATTCCGGATGATTCAAGACTTAGCCTCATTCGATAATTCGCAAGCAATTCATAGCACCGGGCAATCAGGGCATGCATTCAATCGCCACTACACCGATATGATTAAACCTTGGCGCGATGTTAAATATCATTCCATGCTTTGGGAAGATGATGAAATTAATGAAAAGGCTGAATCAACACTTTTATTAATACCTGAATAATTGTGGATGGGGCATTGTAGTAATATTTCAGGCTGTTTTTTCTAAAATTTGGATGAATACTTTAAGAAAGGTTCGTAGTTGCGCTTCAGCGTTTGCTATAAGAGGCGCTGAAGCGCAACTACAAGCTTTTTTTCTAAAACTTAAACCTAGTTCGCATCAATCCAACCACAATAGTATCGTTATCTGCATTATGCTCCGGGTTAGTAATCATTACAACTCCGGGAGTGATAGAAATATTGTCATTTACAGGATAGTTGTAAGACAATTCAAAATGTAAAGCAGTGTCTCGATCTTCGCGTTGAGAAATATCGTTATTAGTTACCTTTGGAGGCATACCAAAAACTAAATTTAATTGACTACCTTTTTTGCCTAAATCTGGTAAAGCTGCCGTTATAGCCCAACTCCAAATATCAGCATCTGCACCTTGAGAAGCATTTACACCAATAACATTTGGTGAAGCTTCTGCATTTGCATTAAGATAACTACCCCATCCTCCTAAAATAAATTTTTTGCTTAACTTATAGGTAAATTGCAACCCAAAACCGTTGGTAGAAGTCGCTGAATCTCCGAAAGGTAATTGAGCAAATCTACTGCCTTTTCCTCCAGTTATATTGATGCTCGAATCCGGTTGCGGTGCATAATAACGCCCGTAAGTTAGAGCGATCGCCACTTTATCTGATGGGGTATAAGTTAACTGAGACAGCGAACTAAATTGCTCGCCAAATAATCCTTCATCTACATCCGAGCCGGAAGTTGTGAAGTAACTTACACCACCTGCTATTTCATCCGTAAATTTGTAATAAACTACTCCACCCGTACCAAATGCAAAAGCATAAATCGGATTTTCGCTACCGAAAGTAGAAACTGAGGAGACGGGATTTAGTGAAGGAAAAATACGAGTGGGGAAACCGGCAATTGGTGCTACGACAACGGTACCGCGATTGTTACCAATCGGAGCTTCGTAATAAAGTGAAGCTAAATCGATTTCATTATCTGTATTTGTAGCTCCAATTAAACTAATCATATCCGTACCAACGGCGCTTCTATCGAAGCTGCTGACATTGCCAGCTTGTATACTAGTTCGCAATAAATCTTTACCAGTAAAACTAGTATCAAAATCAAGCACCGCACGGGAAGAAAAACTTAGATTGCTATCTATATTATCTCTTGCATTTTCTCCCGGTGCAGCTGCTTTCACATCACCAAAAGCGTTAATTAGATAAAAATCTACCGTACCATTTAAAGTTGTAGTAGTGCTGAATTGATTTTTTTCAATAGAGGTAACTTGTGCTTCTAAATTATCAACTCTATTCCTTACTTCTTTTAATTCAACCACAAACTCGTTTTGCAATCTATTTAAAATCGTTAAATCTTCTACTTGAGCTAAATTGTTAGTAGAATTAGCAATTAAGCCTTCAATAGTGGTAAGGCAAGCATTGAAAGCAGCGGCAAATTCATAACGAGTCATCGGGCGATCGCCATTAAACTGATTTCCCGAGGTACTTAAACAATCGTACTTTTCGATTAAGCTCAGCAATGCTTCATAAGCCCAATGTTGGGGGCTAACATCTTGTAATTGTTCGACACCAGTAACTTTATCTAAATAAATCTGTCCTTGGCTATATTTTTTCTCAAAAGTATCTATATTTGTAGCGGGAATAGCTTGCTCGTTATTAATATTGTCAAAAGTATCTTTATCGTCAGATAAATCAAAATTTATTTGAGGATTTGTTGAAATATTAACGGAATTTACTTGAGCTAAGGCTGGAGATAAATTAAATAAAATAGCACTTATAATAGCAGATGTAAATGGTAATGCACCGAACAATTGTTTCATTTATTTATACTTACTCTTGATTACTTCCAAACAATAATCTGTTTCTTCAAAAAAGGAAAATAAATTGTAAAAAATATTTAGATAAAACTACAAAAGTTGTATTTTTAGTAATCTATTTAGCATTTATAAAGAATAAAATACTTGGTTTACTCGTTTATTCGCGAATTGTCGGAAACGTAGCATTGCTACGTCTCTACAAAACTAAATCAAATGATTTCTTATATCCAATGCCCAATCCCCAATCCCCAATGCCCATTCAAATTTGTATCCTGGTATAAAAATAAATTGTTCAACTATTCGCTATATTTACGTTGTAGTTGACTGGGGACTAAAAAAATGCATTGGCGGCGATTTTCTTTACTTGTAATTATCGGGTTTGCGCTAACTATCTTTTGCTTTGCTTGTGCAAACCTGAATCAGCGATCGACACAAACACCTACAACACCCGAAATATCAACTTTACCTCCGCAGACACAAGAAATTGTTAAAAGTGCTGGGAGTAATGGTTTATTCGATCCTCCTCGTGGAGATGTGCGTTTAGTGGCTATCAGCGATTTGAATTCAGCTTATGGTTCCACTGACTACGATCCAGAGATAGATAAAGGAATAAATTTATTACCATTTTGGCAGCCAGACATGGTAGTTTGTAGCGGTGATATGATAGCCGGACAAAAAAAGACGCTGAGTGAATCGCAAATTAAAGCAATGTGGGCGGCTTTTGATGAGCATATTGCAGCACCTTTACGCAAAGCAAACATACCTTTCGGCTTCACCATCGGCAATCATGACGCTTCCGGTGCTAAAAAAGAAGGCAATTTCGTATTTGAACAAGAAAGAGATTTAGCTTCCGAATATTGGAACAATCCCGAACACGATCCCGGAGTTGAATTTATCGACAAAAGTCAATTCCCATTTTTCTACACCTTCAAACATAAAGATATATTCTTCATGGCTTGGGATGGTTCAACCCATAGAATTCCCGCAGATAAAATGGTTTGGGTAGAAAAAGCATTAGCAAGCCCGGAAGCGCAACAAGCCAAAATGCGGATTTTGTTAAGTCATTTACCTTTATATGCAGTTGCAGAAGGGCGTAACAAATTTGGTGCTGTGATGGCAAACCCCGAAGAATTGCGATCAATGTTAGAAAAATACAACGTTCATACGTATATTAGCGGTCATCAACATGCATATTATCCCGGTCATCGCGGCAAATTGCAGCTACTTCATATGGGGCTGATGGGTTCCGGACCGCGTGCGTTAATTGGCACAGAATCACCTTCAGCAAAAGCAATTACGGTGGTTGATATTAACTTTGATTCTCCAGAATTAACAACTTATACCACCTACGACATGAAAACCTTAGAGCTTATTGAATATAAGCAGCTACCAAGATTTTTGACAGGGCATAACGGTATCGTTTTACGCCGAGATGTTAAATATCAAGATTTGAAACCAGAAGAAAAAGCAGCTTGTATAGAGAAATTAGGTGAAAAACTCTGCGAAATCAGTGAGCAGTGAGCAGTGAACAGTGAGCAGTGAGCAGTGAACAGTGAGCAGTGAACAGTGAACAGTGAGCAGTGAACAGTGAACAGTGAGCAGTGAACAGTGAACAGTAAGCGTCTTATTTTCTTCTGATTTAAAAGTATTTATTACCGATCCCGAAGGAAATTATTCTCATCCTATAGTTACTTAGACTTGGCTTTTAGCTGATAAAAATTATGATGAACCAAACAAAGCAAAAGTACTTAAAGATATTGTTAAATGATTTCTTATAGAAAGAGATAAATTTACTGAGGAATTGGGATATATTTCTTTACCGGAAGAGCTTTAGAAGAGGTTAAATCATAATTTTTTTGTTTTTCATCTAATACTTTGCACAAAAGTGAAGTACAAAACCTGAATAAAAATGTAAAATTTGCGTAAATGTCATTGAGTTAGGCCGTATAGATAGTATACATTTACGTTTATTAAGTAATGAAAAAATCAAGTAGTCAGTAAGGTAGTATAAATAATTATCTTAACTATCCTTGGAATACCGTGCTTAAAAAAGGCTTACGGTTATATCGAACTTGTCTACTTTCTACTGCATCACTATAAACAAGGAAGCTGGCTTAATAAAAAAAAGCCTGTTTCATTGATATATAAAAATTCAATCAACAGAAATTTTAAGGTTAATCAATGGTTAGTACTAATCCTCTAGTTGAAGTTTATTGTACTCGTCCAAGTTGTCAAGATCCAATTAATACAATTCCTGAAAAAAATCTTTATACAAAACCGATTAGACAAAGATTTTGTGCTAATTGTGGAATGCCTCTAATTTTGGAAGGATGCTTTGTAACACTTAGGCCATTAGTTCCAGAATTAGAGAGAGGTGGATTTGGCAGAACATTTTTAGCGAGAGATTTGAAGTTTCCAGATTTACCTTTAAGAGTTATTAAGCAGCTACATCCAAAAGTTTCTCCTTCAGAGTCTCAGTTAGCAGATATCGAAAGATTATTTCGTGGAGAAGCAAGCGTTTTAGGAAAACTTACACATTCACAAATCCCTCGTGCGTGGGCTTTTGCACAATTAGAAGCACCTCCCGATCTCCAAGTATCTACTGCACTATTAAATCAAACACAAACTCTTTTTTACTTGGTACAAGATTTTATTGCAGGTGAGAATTTAGCCCAAGAATTAAAGCAAAAAGGACAATTTTCAGAAGCGGAAATAATCGAAATTATGAAGCAACTTCTGGATGTGCTTAATTATGTTCATGGTGAAGGAGTGATACATAGAGATATCAAACCTTCAAATATCATGCGAGCATTAAAGTCTAATACCCTTCATCTAATAGATTTTGGTGCAGTCAAGCAGGTTGTAGTTACAGGGGTTCCCACAGTTCAGTCAGTTGTGATCGGAACTCCTGATTTTGCTCCACCAGAACAGATGACGGGTAAACCTGTATCAGCTTCATCGGATTTATATTCTCTGGCTGCAACTTGTGTTTCTTTGCTCGCGGGAAAAGAAGCCCAAGAAATTCGCGAATATCATACCTGGCACTGGCGAAACTACGCTAATATCAACCCCCAACTTGCAGACATTTTAGATAAAATGCTGTCCTATCAGCCAGAAGATAGGTATCAGTCTGCTCGTGAAGTCATAGATGCTCTTTCCAATCTTGGAACCCAAGCTCCTGCTCCTATTTCACAACCGTCACCATCTCTTTCTTATCCTCAGCCTCAGCCAATACCACCGCATCTGTCGGGTATACCTCCTGTACATAAACCCGTTGCAACACCGACGGTAACATCAGAACCAGATTTTCCAAGCAATCCTAATCCTCCGAAGAAAACAAATAAAAAACTGTTGTTGATAGCTGGAGGTATCGGTGCATTATTGGTGGGTGCAGCTGCATTTGCAATGATGAAAACTTCAGAACCACCATTACTTGCGGACAACTTTTTTAGTAGAGGAGAAGAATCTTTACTCAGAGAAAAAAGATTTGCAAGCGTATTATGCAAACAAGCCTTGGGAGAAAAAGAAGAAGGGATGAAAGCCTTCAAAAACCAAAGATATGAAGATGCTCAAAAGAACTTTCAAACAGCAATAAATTTATTTAAACAAGCAACTAATCAATGTGCTGTCGATCCAGAAACGCAGATTTTTCTCAACAATGCCAAAGCTAATATTAAAGGTGAACCCTTCACAATTGCTACTGTAATTCCTGGTAAAAATAAAGAAAGAAATACAAATATATCTGAACAAATACTGCGTGGTGTTGCTTCGGTTCAGGAAACATTAAACAATCAAGATGGTATAGAAGGAAGACTATTGCAAGTTGTTATTGCTAGAGATGAAAATAATTCCGATCCAGATGTAGAAGATACATCCGAGAAAGTAGCAAAACAGTTGGCGAAAAATCAGATTCCGGGCGATAGCGCATTTAACGGACAAATATTAGGTGTAGTTGGCCATTTCACCAGCGATGCAACTCTAGCAGCAGGAGAAGTATACGGAAAAGAAAAACTGGTGGCTATTTCTCCTACAAGCACTGCTGTGAGAAGTTCTAAATATGATTTAAATCTCTATGTTTTCCGTACAGCCCCTAATGATGCGGTTGCAGCAGCAGATTTAGTTGACTATGCGCGGCAAAATATTGGTCCTGGAAATGCAGCCGTTTTTTATAATTCTAATAAATCATATAGCACTTCTTTAAAAGAATCATTCGAGCAAAAGTATGCTTCTTTAGGAACTGTAAAAGAGTGCGACTTAGCTAAATCAGATATTAATAACTGTGACATAAATGAAAATGTCAAATTATTAATGCTATCTATCGATACGGAAGAAGCAACGCAAGCTTCGTTAATTATTTCTAGATTTCAAAATCAACCCTTATTAGGTGGAGATTCTCTTTATAATGCCGATAATGTATCATCTACATTTGGTAAGCAAGCTGAAAATCTAGTTCTTGGCGTACCAATCCATATTGAGCGTACCGAACAATCCTTTAGAAGCCAATCGATAAAACTTTGGGGAACTCAATTTGTAGGTTGGAGAGCAGCTACAGCTTATGATGCAACTCAAGCAATTGTTACAGCATTACAAAAAATAGAAAATAACCCTACTCGTCAAGGTTTGTACGAACAATTAAAGAATCCTTTCTTCTCCGCACCAGGTGCTACGGGAGCAGTACAATTCAATCGATTTCGCGATCGCCAAGTTGATCCCACAGACGACAATCAATTAGGTGTTTTAGTCAAAGTACAGCAGAAATGTAAACCACAAGATAATCCAAGGTTTCAATTTTGTTTGATTAACGAATAACTAATGTTTTGTCTTATTATTTGTCATAGTTCGTAGTCAGCGATTTATCGCTCTCATTAAAGGACTTAACTCCTTACTACAAACCATCATAGTTAATAAGACACAATAGTAATTGCTTTAACGAGACTGATTGTAGTGACCTTTACATTTATTTCTCTTGTTATAGAAGATTTTTTTTATAATAAACAAGGAATTTCAATTATAAAAATCAATATCAATTGTTTTTTGTATGATTCTACATTACCCGATTGACCTTCTATTTATTTCTTATAAATAAAATAGCAAGCAAGTAGAAACATTTATTAAAAATAAGACTTACGCAAAGCCCCCCTTTTTAAGGGGGGTTGGGGGGATCTAAACGTCTGAAATACCTGCGGACACCGTTGCGATTTCGTAAGTCCTAATTTATTAAAAATATTCCTTATTTGTAGTTAATAAATTAATGCTCACTGCTCAAATACTTGAAGCTTTTCGTCAGAGAATTTCATGGTCTACAATGAGAGTCATTTTAAAGTTATGTGACTTACCCGTAGGACGTGGATGGGAACAAACAATCCAAAAATTGACGGATAAAGATGATATTAGCGCTAAAATAGAGCAGCTAAAAAATTGTTATGAAAATCACTTTTTAGTTAATGATAAAGCATTAAAAATTTATCAATTTGAAAGAAAAAAGATTGATAAACTCATCGCTGCATTCAAAAAATACAAGCTTTCTGATACATTATTTGATGAAACATATCCTTTTCCGCTATCTGATGAAAAGCTAAAAGAAATTGATTTCTTTGAAAAACTGGTTGAAATTAAAGATACAGAAGATAGTTTGGCAGTAATTTTCTGTACAAAGCGCTTATTTACCGAGCGAATTCAAATAAATACCGAACTACTGAATAAAGAGGCTAGAAAAAACTTAATTTATTACGATAAAATTATTGGTATAAAAAAGCATTGTCGTCAGTTTTTTGACGTTGTCGTACTGTCAAAGAAACGAAATACTATAGAAGTTAGAGTTGATATTACTGGTAGTTTATCCTCAGAAGATAAAAGCAAAGCTTTCTTTCAAACAATAAACCAATTTAATGCGTTATCTGAAAATATTGCATGGATAAAAACGCCACTGCAAGAAAGTATCAACTTTTTCCCGCTGATAGATAGCTTATACGAATCTGATGAGGGAAAAGTAGTAGAATTGGCTTTTATTACCGATGAAGGCTCTACTAAATCTGAAAAAATGCGTAAAGGTTCGGTGGATTTGAGAACTGAAACTTACCACCATGCAGGTAAACAAGCAGTACACCATATAACTTCTTATCGGCTGGCAATTTTATGGAATATCCAAATTTCCCAAGGAGTAAATACCAAACCAGAATTATTATTACCAGGGCGTGTTCAAATATTGAGCAGTCAGATACAACATCTTGATGAAGTCTGTATACTAAACTGTAGCAGCTTAGATGATTATAAATTTGTTGTAGAGAAAATATTTACTTATTTGTAGTGATTGTAATTAGCAAGCAACAAATTGAAGAACAAATTCATCAAGACTGGCTGCAAAAGCCTCAGTCACAGATTTGTATTGGAATACTTGACTATCTAGTTCGCAGTAATTCTCAACATCTTTCACACATTACATATGGTAGTTTGCGAAAAGTCGTAGGGAACGGTTTTGATAATCAAGATATGTTACTAGCAATTCAATATTTATGCGGCGATCGCACACCTTTACTCGAAGCTAAATTTGAACTAATAGATAACGGCGATTATTTTGATATTTCTAATTCTGAATTGAGTGAAGCCCGTGAAACTGGGCAACTTCTTCATCCAGAAACTGGAGAATTGATCGGTGATTTTGAAGACAAAGTTTTTATGTACTTTCAACCAAGTTCTTTAGTTAAGAGTCTTACCTAATAAGAATGTCTATTGAGAATCTAAGCCTTCTTCAATTAAAACAATTTGAGCAAGATATACCAGCATTAGCTGGCTTCCCATCGAGAGTTTTGGCGACAGATTACGATGGTTTTATCAAAATACTTTACTTTGATATTGATAAAATTATTTACCAAATAGAGGAAAATCCAGAACTTCGTTTGCAGGATGGAGAAGATAGACTGACAATAGATATTAAAAATCAACTATGCTGCATGGGATACAATGCTTCCCATGACACAAAAATTGGAGGCCATGCCGATCTTTTAGTTAAAAAAAATAATTTTACATGGATTGGAGAAGCAAAAATCCATAGTTCTTACAATTACTTATGGGAAGGTTTCTTACAGTTAACCACTCGTTATTCTACAGGTGATTCCAATCAAAGAGATGGCGGAATTTTTATGTACATCCGTCAGAAAAATGCTAATACAATTATTGAGAAGTGGAAAAATCATCTGTTGAATAAAGAATTGCCCGATTTCAACTCCGAAGCGTGTGAAAATAGAGAGCTTTCTTTTTTTTCAACCCATAAACATGAAGGTTCTGGTAGAGATTTTAGAATCAAGCATATGCCGGTGATTCTCTATTTTCAGCCCCAAGATAAAAGTGCAAGAGGTAAAAGTGAGAAAAAGATTTGATTTTAATATTTTGTTTCATTAGCGATGTTGAATTACACATCATTTAAATCAAGATTTTATTCTTAGCAATAACAGCCAACATCTTCACCACAATCATCAGCTAAATAGCAAAGCGCACGGAAACGCAAACCTATAACTTCCTCATACAAAGGATTAAGTTTGCATAAAGGTGGAATACTTAGAATAGTACGACCAAATAAACTGATATCTCGCTCAAAGGGGCACTGCGTAGGAATCATTCGGCAAATAAAATGCGCTAACGCAACGTTGTTAATCTCAAAGTTATTCAGCCACTGACGTATAGGATGCAACCCATCGAACCAAGGCATTTTAGGCTTTAGTGAACTAAAAGTGGTTTGAGGAGTGCGTTTGATTAGGTTTAACATTGCTTTATCCAAATGTGTTTAACTTTTAAGCTATATCTGTAGTTTAAGCATAAGCTAAGCAAATGTAAATACTTGCTTGATATAAAATGCATTTATAGTATATAAGCAAAACTTAACTGTAGTTTGGCGGACATAGTCCAAGCTTATGAAGTTTCCATGTAAGTTGGGTTAAAGGCGCAGGAGTTATTTTATGGTTTATGAAGAGTGCATACGCGCTGTAACCCAACATCAGAGTAATGGTTTTTAGCAACTATTAAATCTTGATTTGAATTGTTTAGCTTTTCAAGTTATGTTGAGTTTCCTTCCTTAACCCAACCTACAAACTTGAAATTTTACCGAATTAATAACATTTCCGTACATTCTAAAACCTTTTCTTCATCATAAGGTTTAGTAAAATATCCTTGAATATCTAAATTATCTATAAATTCATTTCTTCTTTTAGAAGCACCTCTAGAAGTCATGACGACAAAAGGAATATTTTTCAACCGAGAATCTTTTTTCAATCGTTCGAGCAGTTGCAAACCATCCATTCTTGGCATTTCTATATCGCACCAAATCACATCACATTCAATTCCTTGTTGTAATTTATCTAATGCTTCTTTTCCATCTCTGGCTGTTTCGACGTAATAACCAGCTTTGGTAAAAGACATGGATAATAATTCTCGAACGGTTATTGAATCATCAACAATTAAAACAGTTGGTGGTATTTCCCTATTTAATATCGCCGACTTTGCTAAACCTTGTTTTCCATCCAAAAATTCAAAAACTTTCAAGACAATTTGCGCGATCGCAATTCCAACTTCTTCTGGATTTTCTTCGCGTCGTCCCAACTTTTCCCATAGCTCCACTGGTATATAATCGGGACAGTTGATTTGTGCATAAAGTTTTTCAGCAAAACCACCACTTCTGCCCACAGGAATTACAACTGCACCCATTTGTAGCGCACGTTGCGCTTCATGTTCGGAACCGGGACCTCCTTCTATCAGTAAATATACCCTAGCCATACGTGCTAAAATTTCTCGACGCTCTCTGTAATCGACACCACCATAAAGGTTGTGGCCATAATCCCAAATTTTATAACCCTGGGGCTGAATGTGAAATACTCTATCAGTTGAAAAGCTGCGAGAAACTGCTTCTGGTATGCCCGAAACTCCCCCAGTTAACATCACCAAATTATCAATTTTTGTTAAATATCGTCCCGCAGCTTTGCAAATAGCTTCGCTGGTGTCTCCCCAAAATGATGTGCTACCAATTACAGCTAGCTTTGGAGCATCGGTTATCTGAGTCAATAATTCTGTAGCGATTTGTTGAAATTTGGGGTTTGCTGTTTGGTTTGGTGATAAATTAATAAATTCATTTTGGGCAACTGAAAATGAATTTTGCAGCAACTCAGCTATTTGAGGATGTTTCAATTGAGTCTGATATTCTTGATAATCTTCTAATTGATAACAAACTATTTTTACCTGCATTGGTAACGGATGCTCTGCCAAATATGAAATAATTTCCTTGAGAGCAATTCTCGCAGCCCAATCCTTGGGAAATCCCCGCAATCTAGTTCCGATACAGGGAAAAGCTAAGGTTTGAATTTGATTTTCTGCTGCTATTTCCAAGCAGTTACGGTAACAAATTCGTAATTGCTCCCCCGATTCTTGGCTAAATTCTTTTTGCCAAACAGGGGCACAGGTATGAATTACATGAGATGACAAAAGACGAAATCCAGGAGTAATAATAGCTTTACTTACATCCAACCATTTAACGCCACTAACAGCCCTTCTTAAATTTTCCCCTGCTGCACGGTGAATATTACTAGACAATCCCGCAGCAATTAGAACGTTATTAGTAGGATTAACAATCGCATCCACAGACTGAGTAATTAAATCACCACTGATGATAGATAAGCGATTTTGTAATAGATGACTGTTGGTAGGTAAATTGATTGAATTCATGGCAAAAATATTAAATTTAAGGTTTTGGTTGGGTGGTGATTTCAACATCCGCAAAAAATTGCTTTTTTCCCAGGATTTGCTGGTTTTGTGCAATTTCATTAGCCGTGTGGAATGTAAACTTACGCTCCTCTCCACTTTGATTCCAAGCTGCTTGGAGTTGGGAATGAGGAAATTTTCCGTTAATAAATAGCATCATCAGCAGTCTCCATCTTGTTTGGAGATGATGTATTTCACCAACATAAAGTTTTAAGTTACCGATATTGGCAACTGCAAAGATTCCCGATTTCATCTGTTTAACGATTTGCTCGGTATGATGCTTTAAGTTTATTGTTCCCAGTTTTGATGAAAAATTAGCCGCAAGTCTTTAAAATTTAAATTTATCTCAAACTAATCCAACCACTTTTCAATAAACCAATCAATTACCATTACTAATTTCTCTTCTTCTGGTTCAAAATATTTGTCTGTCGTCGCAACCGGAAAAAAGTAACCAATAGAATGTAAAAATATTAGGACTTACGCAAAGCCCCACTTTTTAAGGGGGGTTGGGGGGATCTAAACGGCTGAAATACTTAATTTTATGTTTCTTACGGGACACGCTACGCTAACGTTGTGGTTGCGTAAATCCTAAATATAATTAACGTCTAAATAAAAGTAAAACAGTTCGCAAAGCTAGCGTTTAAAATTGTTTTTTTTACACTCAAATATAAAAAGTTTTATCTTCAGAAGTAGAGTTTAAATGTTTAATTTCGTTCAATGGTTAGATGTTGAATTAGCAATATGATGAAAAAATTGATAAATAGAAAATTATGGTACCAATAGATATACGAGTATTTATTATGAATAGATTAAAATATAGCTTTCTTAAAATAACTAAACAGGCTTTCTCTTATTGTTCAATAGGAATATATAGCAGCGTTATCTCTTTAAGTATGATTCGCCCAGCTACCGCTCAAAATTATTCTGATATTCAAGGACATTGGGCAGAAGAATGCATTCAAAATCTTAGCAAACAAGGAATTTTATCGGGATATTCAACAGGTATTTTTCGACCTAATAATGTTATTAATCGTGCTGAATATGCGGCGATGATAACAAAAGCGTTTCCTTCTATTCGAGCCACACGTTTGCCAATAGATTTTAATGACGTTTCATCTAATCATTGGGCTAAAGAAGCTATTAGTAATGCCTATACAAAACGATTTCTTTCTGGTTATGCCAATCAAACTTTTAATCCCAGTCAAAAAGTTTCTCGTGTAGAAGCATTTGTAGCTTTATCAACTGGTTTAAATTATTCGGTTCCTTCTTTTCCAAACCAAATTCTTAATGCCATTTATGATGATGCGAATCGGATTCCTACCTATGCAAGAGGATTCATTGCCGCAGCTACACAGCAAGGAATTGTTATTACTTCCCCTAAGCCTCGATTTAAAAAACGATTAATTAGTCCATCTGAACTTGTTACGCGGGGACAAATTGCGGCTGCTTTATGCCAAGTTAAGCAATTGTCTGGCGTTGCAAATGAATATGTAGTTAAACCTAATAATAAGCCACCCCAAAAAGCATCAGATGTGCCAATCAAATTAGCACAAACCTGCACCAGTAGAGCCATAGGTTATACGGTTAGTTATCCCGTGGGATGGCAAACTAATTCTGGGGATGTTGTAAAACCTTGCCAGATATTTGATTTTCGTTCGATTCAACTGCGAGAAAGAAGCGAAGATTTTGACGAAGCGGTGTATTTCGATCTTGAAAATGTGCCATTCGAGAAAATTGTCAATGCACGAAGCCCAGGTTTGCGGGTGCTTTCTGTTGAGCAAACAATGGTGGGCGATCGCCGTGCTATAGTTACCGAAAGTGAATATACAGGTATGACAATTTTGCCTAAAGGAGTGCGCTCCTATAAATACCTGATCGATTTAAACGATAAAACTTTGGTTGTGGTGACTTATCAGGTAAAAAGTCAAAACTATGAAAGAAATAAAAAAGTACTCGACAAAATGATTGAAAGTATTAAATTCTCAGCTTCTAATTATAGAATGTTTTAAAAGTCGAATTTAATACATTACTTGGCGACTATAAGTCGCAGCTACACAAGCAAAACCCACCTCCGTGGGTTAAAAATACATCAGTCCACGGAGGTGGACTTCGCATGTATAGTAGCGTTTTTAACCCCCGGATACTTAATGCTTGGTTATTTAGCTCCTGAATATTTAATTTTCCCTGCGCTTCCATAATTTCTTTCATATATTTAGGATGCGCTATCAAACGACCATCTCTATGAAAAATTAAGTTATAGGTTCCTGGTAATCTATCGTTTACTGTATTCTTCATTAGATCGGAGAGTACAATGTCTTGACCAGCAACACCTATAAGATTATTGTTATTATCATAAGTTGGATTTAAAGCAGAAATCATCCAATCATTTGCAGGAACATCATAATATAACCCAGTCCAAACTGATTTTCTTTCTGGATTATGTTTAGCATCGGCAGCGTAATAATATTCTTCTTGATTTATGTTCAAATCTGACTTAGCTTGAAATGCCCAAGGCATTCCTTTCCAATAACCAACAAGAGAATTATTAGGAGTTATAAAATATGTGCTTACAAAACGATTATTCCATGCATGACCGTAGCTATTAACCAATTTATAAGCAATAAGTAAAATTTGTTTATGTTTATCGTCTACTTTAGTATTTTTACCAATAAAAGAATTAGGAAAATTAACTGTATCAAATTCATCGAAAGGTTTATTTTGAGGAAAATTTCTAATTGTTCCATCATCCCAATGAAAATAAATACTATTAAATTCTGCGTTTAAATCTTTTGGTTTTGAAATATTGATTTCTTCTAAGATGTTTTTGCTCAAAAGTTTGACATTATCCTGAGATAATTGGAAAATAAAACTTTCGCGCTGCCCTCTTTGAGTAATATATTTATCTAGCTGTTGCTTTGTTTGAACTTCTAAATTTGACATTACGTGAAAATAGCTAATTATTGTAGATATCAAAACTACAATAGTTATCCGTAAAGCCATATTTAACAGAATCTTCCGCGTAAGAGAAGATTTATTTGCTAGCTGCGAGCAACTTTCAATTACTGCTTTAGGAAGCAAATGCACGATAAAGTTAGCAGGCACAATAGCTACTTAATAATATGTTGATTATTTAATTTACCCAAATTGACTAAGAGAATTCGGTTGAATGCTGCAAACAATCTTTCAAAGGCAGTGCAAAAATTCTGTGCAGTTATACTTATTTGCACATATTGGCGTTATAGACAGTATAAACAATAACAATATTTTTACTGATAACCGATCAACTGTTTGCTGAAAAAACGGGTGCGGCAGGACTCGAACCTGCGACCGACTGCTTAGAAGGCAGTTGCTCTATCCATCTGAGCTACGCACCCAAACAAAAATTTTATTTTTAGATGTAACTTCTCAACAAAGTTAGCTAATGTATTATATCAATGTTCTGAAGAAAAAGCAATAATATATTATGATTTTTTAAATAATTCCGGATAAAATGTAATTTGATTAACTATAAATTTACATAAAAATCCGGACACAAAGGGTATAACTCAGGTATATTGTGTTGTCGTATGTAAATGCGCTAATTAATACAAAGACGGTTATTATATCTTCCGTATATAAAAAAATGCCTCGTAGAGGAGTTATTTGAAAATTTTATGTTTATTTTGAAACGACAAGACGTTGAAATATCAAGTATTGTACATCCTAAGCGCGATCAACAGATTCCCGTTCTTCATTATCAAGGACAAACCTTTCGGTTGATTAGCTTATTTAAAGCGAGCCAAGAGGAAGAAGCTAGAGCTTTGTGGCGAGAGTTAACGGATAACCGAGGCAAAGCCTGCGTATTATTGGAGGAAGAAAATCGTTTTAGTGTTTGGGGGAAAATTCGTTTAGACCAGTTTGACTCTGAAGCGAGCAATCAAGGTAATAATAAGATTTTGACTGTTGCGAGTATTTTGCTGTTGCAAGCAGTGTATATGGATATTGAAGAACTTCTTGGTGCAAAACAAGCAAGTTCATTTAAAAAAGAAATTACAAACATTTTGAATAAATGGCAATTTCCGGCTGCTTCTTCACCCAATGCTATTGACTACTTATTGAATATAAATCCGATAGAACCGATTGAAATTCCTTTCTGGCAAGAAGACTATGTAACTGTGTTTTTGGAAGATTTACACAGATTAGGTAAAGCATTTTTCGGTAGTTCCGATTTTGCCCATCAGGTAATGGATACTTTACATGATATGACCGTACCAGAAAGAACCGTATTTATGAATTGGCTAAAAGATTCTTCTCTGAGTAAACTGTGGCATTAGCACATCAGAATTTTTATGCAGTTAACATTGTGTAAGTTTGTGATGTTGAATACACCTTGCTTAAAATCAGGTTTATCTTGCGTACACAATCTATAAGCAAATTATGAACGACTATGCATAAACACGGTAAATTATAAATGAGTAGCATATACAAGAAAGAAAACGGTTCAAAATCGTGGTTTAACACTCAGAACATTCTAGGAGCTAATATTGCTTGGGGCGTTTTAGCGCTGCTATACTTTTTACTTTTCAGCGCTGAAGTTCCAGGTGCAGATGGTGAACTAAAACGTGCGAGCTGGTACATTACTGGAACAAATATTTTTGAAGGGTTAGCTTATCTGGGTGCAGGAATCTTATGTTTAAGAAACTGGCGCAGTCGCCAAATTGTCAGCGGCAGAATTGTTTGGCTGCTATTTGGTATAGGTATGCTGTCTTATTGTTTAGGAGGAATAATTTTCGGCGTAATAGAAATCATCTTAAAACAAGACCCAACTCCTTCTGTTGCCGATATATTTTTTGTAGTGACTTATTTGCTTGTTGGCATTGGCATGGTTTTAGCGGTAGCTTCGAGAAGAATCAATTTAGAGGGTTGGCAGTGGATAATTGTATTCGCGATCGCCGCCTTTGGTAGCGCGTTGGCATGGCTAATCAGCCAGCCTTCAAGCGAAGAAACAAATACTATTGTCACATTTTTAAATTGGTTTTACGTAGTCAGCGACGTATTACTATTAATTATTGCTACTAGTCTGCTGCTAGCTTTTTGGGGCGGACGAGCTTCTTTACCTTGGCAAATGATTGCAGTCGCGACATTTTCGCTTTACATTGCAGATATATGGGCTAAATGGGCTGAGACTAAAGTTGCTAATTATGAAAGTGGAGGTTTATTAGAGGTAGGTTGGGTATTAAGTGGAGTTTTATTTGGTATGGGCGCAGCCCTAGAATTTGAAGCTTCATCAAAACGTTCGCGACGAGAACGCACACGCAAACGAACTTAGAAAAAAATAACGTTGCAGGGCTACATCCACTGTGAGAAAACTGACAGAATCCGACAAAAAAGAAATTCTCAAGCTGTACCGAGAAAGTGCCGAAACTACTTCTACTTTGGCAGAACGCTATGGTGTAAGCAATTCGACTATCAGCCGCTTACTCAAAAGTACTTTGCCCGAAGATGAGTACGAATACTTAGTTTCTTTAAAGCGTGCAGCTAGAACCCCTGAAGGTAGGGCACAAGTTAGCTACGATAATATTCCTTCTTTTGATGATGAGTCTTCTTCAGAAGTTGAAGAGGAGGAAACAATATCGAGTACTTCTAAGCCTAAAATCAAAGAAGAAACTGTCCAAGACGATGATGAACAACAAGATGAACAAGAGGAACAAGAAGAAAAAGTTGTTGTCAAAAAACAACCCATATTAAGGAAGGTAACAAAAACAACGGAAGCTCCTAGAAGGATAAAAAGACGTTCTTCTGCACCAGATCCAGTTCCTTCTGTGAAGCCTTTCCCAGTTGCGGAACAATTGGAACTACTTGAAGAAAAGGACAAAGAAGTTAAAGAAGTTAAAGAAGTTAAGAGTATTCCCAACCCTCCCCAACTCAAGAGCATTCCCAGCCCGATACTAGACAACGATCGCACTGAAGCCAAAGTCATAGCAGAAATGTTTGGTGAGGAAATCGATGATTCCGATGACTTGGAAGATTTAGATGATTTACTCGAAGACGACTTTGATGACGATGAAGACGATGAAGACGATTTCGAGCCACCCACACGTTTTGTTCCTAGAAGAAGATCGAACGAACCCTTAGTTCAAGTTCTACCGCTCTCAGCAGCAGCTTTACCCAGAACCTGCTACATAGTCATTGATAGAGCCGCCGAACTAATTACTCGTCCGCTCAGGGATTTTAGCGACTTAGGAGAAATCCCTAGTCCAGAAACCCAGGAAACAACTTTACCCGTCTTCGACAACCATCGAGTCGCAAAACGCTTTTCCTCAAAACGCGATCGCGTTATCAAAGTACCCGATAGCAAAGTGTTACATAAGGCTCGTTATCAATTGCAAGCCAAAGGTATCACCCGATTGTTAATTGATGGGCAAGTATATTCATTGTCTCCTGCTTAATTAACTGTGATAAATTATTGAGAAAAAACGCAATTCTATGTCTAAAATTTTCCCTTGCCATAGCAATGCCCGTTGATTCGTAATTAGTAATCTCAGAATTAGCAATATCGGCTACGGATTTTATCCACTGGTGTCCATCTACTTTTATCTAATCTTATGGATAGCTTTACCGGCTACGGTATAGTATTGGTTACAGTTGGTTCTCAAGAAGAAGCTATTAAAATTGCCAATGTCTTAGTAGAGTCTAAACTAGCTGCTTGCGTCAGTTTCAGTCCCATAAACTCAATTTACACTTGGCAAGGGAAAGTTAACAAAGACCAAGAATGGCAACTTTTTATTAAAACCGATTTAACTAGATTTCCCACTTTAGAAGCAAAAATACTCGAACTTCACTCCTATGAAGTACCCGAAATTATTGCCATACCAATTATCCAAGGTCATCAACCTTATTTACAGTGGATTGCACAGCAAGTTAGTTAATCGCGAACAGTTAGCAGTTAGCAATTAGCAGTTAGCAATAACTAGATATTAACTTCTCTTTCTCACCCAATTTTCCTTCTTCCGAGAGATTACAGTTGAGCATTTACAGCGTAATGTTCGCTATATGTAAGATGCGATCAAAAAAAAGGTGGCAAAATAATGGGAAACCTTAAACAGCAAAAATGCGATGCCTGCACTGGTGATTCACCTGCTGTCACAGAGGAAGAGATAAGCAAGCTTCACCCAGAGATTCCCGAATGGAATATCAAAGAAGAAAATGGAGAAAAGCGTTTAGAAAGAGTTTTCAAGTTTTCTGATTTCAAATCAGCTTTGAATTTTACCAATAAAATTGGTGAAGAAGCGGAAAATCAAGAACATCACCCAGCTTTACTTACCGAATACGGTAAAGTTACCGTCATGTGGTGGACTCATGCCATCGGAGGATTACATCGCAATGACTTTATTATGGCAGCCAAAACAGACGAGATTGCTGCAAAATCAAGATAAATGTCAATCGAAGAGCTACGTCAGGAATATTTGTATATAACAAACGAGGTGCTTCCGAATCTTGCAAAACAGCGTAAGTTTCCCGTGCGATTTAACCACTGCTTCTAGAGAATAATTCTTGATAACCTATTCGGATGCTGTTGGTACGATGTTCTCGATAAAAGCCAAGAAGCAACATATCAACAGCTAAATGCAACTCAACTTGAAAAAGCAATTTCCCTAGCTAAAGCAATCATTTCTCAACCAGACGAATACATACAGCAGCTAAATAACAATAGCTTGCGCTGGCGAGGGAAACTCAAAAATAAATCGTAGGTAGACGACAAAATAAACCATCAACTAGGTACAATTAACTAGTCACTGATAATTGTTAATTAATAATTGATTTAATTATGTCAAAAGCAACTTGGAATGGTACAGTCATAGCCGAAAGCGATCAAACCGTGATGGTAGAAGGAAATCATTACTTTCCCGCAGAGTCAATTAAGAAAGAATATTTCAAGGAAAGCGATAAACATAGTATGTGCCCTTGGAAAGGTACCGCTAACTATTACAACATTGAAGTTAACGGAGAAGTCAACAAAGACGCTGCTTGGTATTATCCTAGTGCAAAAGAAAAAGCCAAACATTTTGAGAATTATGTAGCATTTTGGCGTGGTGTAAAAGTTGAAAATTAAATAATCATATTGTAGAGACGTAATATATTACGTCTCTATATTGCGTCTCTATTTTGTAATAATTATATATAGATAAATTTTGTAACTTTTTTATGCGTCGTGATTCGATTTTTTATAAATTATTTCAACAATCTCCCAGTTTACTATTTGAACTATTGAGAAATCCTCCACAAAATGCAGACGCATACCGATTTGATTCCGTAGCCGTTAAAGAACCAAAATTTGAAATTGACGGAGTATTTTTGCCACCAGAAAATCAAAGTAGTGGAATTGTGTATTTTTGTGAGGTACAGTTTCAGAAAGACGAGCAACTTTATGAGCGGATATTCGCCGAATCTTCTCTATATTTCTACCGTAATCGAGTCAAATTTAGTGATTGGCAAGTAGTAGTAATTTACCCATCTCGTAACATTGAACAAAGCGATATTTATCCCCATCGTTCATTTCTCAAGGGTGGACAAGTACATCGAGTTTATTTAGATGAATTAGGAAATATTCGTCAACTACCTTTATGGGTAGCATTGATGGTATTAACTACAATTGATGAACAGCAAGCACCAGAAGAAGCCAGATATTTGTTAACCAGAACCGATCGAGAAGTGCAATCTCTAGAGAGTAGCGTAATAATAGAGATGGTTACGACGATTATGGTTTACAAGTTTGAACAACTTAGTCGAAGAGAGGTAGAGTCTATGTTAGGTATTACGCTAAAAGAAACGAGAGTTTACCGGGAAATTAAAGAAGAAGGAAGAGAAGAAGTACGAGAAGCGATGGCTAATACTATTTCTCGACTATTAACTAAGCGTTTGGGAACGTTGTCAGAAGAAATACGCTCCTCAATTTCTGGTTTACCTTTGCCTTTATTAGAAGATTTAGGCGAAGCACTGTTAGATTTTACAAGTTTAAATGATTTGCAATCTTGGTTAGAAGAGCGAACTGATTAATTTATATTTATCTATATTTAGGGATACTCTATGTATGCTGTAATTTCTCCCGAAGATATTCAACTTCCTCCTGGAACAGTAGTAAGAATGCCCGGAACCTGGGAAGATTATTGTAAACTGCGCGATAGTCGTGGCGATCGCTCTATTCCCAGGATTAAGTATTGTAACGGCGAAATTTTACTTATGAGTCCTTTACCTAGACACGGACGTGAAGCCCATTTGCTCGCTAGAATTTTTGAAACTTTACTTGATAGCAAAAATCGTAATTACGAAGCCTTCACGCCGATTACAATGGACATTCCTGAAGAAGGTGGAATTGAGCCAGACTACTGTTTTTATATAGATAATTGGAAAGCAGTGGTAGGTAAAGATAGGATTAATTGGCAAATCGATCCACCACCCGATTTAGTAATTGAAATTGATGTTACTTCCTACACTGCCGCTGAGGATTTTCTTGCTTATAAAGTTCCAGAGGTTTGGTTATTTAAGAATAGTGATTTAAGTATTTATGGTTTGTCAGAAGATACTTATCAACAGCAATCTTTTAGTAAGTATTTTCTAGAAGTTGATTTATTTGAAATTATTAGTAGCGTTTTAAAAGTTGCATCCGAGCAAGGAACTGGTGTTGCTATTAGGGGTTTGCGGCAGCAATTGAGTGAGGAATAATTAAGCACAAAAGACAAAAAGTTTGAAATTACCTTTAAATTTTTCTATAGAACTCATTTGATACGCATTAATACTAAATCCACAAAAAGTATAAGATAAAAATTAAGGATGAGGAGTAATTGCTAATATTGTTATCACTCCTTGACCG